>CAYPLT010000062.1:0-5745 GCA_964411695.1 uncultured Candidatus Soleaferrea sp. | reverse complement strand
TCTGGTATATCTGTTTCTAAATTAATATTAGCAACATGTTTTGGTTTTCTTTTTTCAACAGGCAATGTTTCAATCCATTTTTTCCCATCCCATTTTTTTAAACAATTAGGTCCATACCATTCTTTCATTACTTTTTCTATATTATTATATGAATAATATTTTCTACCTTCAAATTCATAAAGTTTAAAAGGATAAACATCTTCTTTTAAGAAAATTGGTTCCTTCATAAATTTTTCCCACGGAATAGCAATAGTTTGCGATGTATATTTACTATCTTTATACTTTTTTCCGTATTTTTCTGCTTTTTTCAATATTATATTTTTTAAGAGTTTCCTCAATTTTTTCTAATCTACGATTAATTCCTTCAAATTCTACCATAATAAAAATTAACCACCTCTCTACAAAAATTAACAAATAAA
This sequence comes from uncultured Candidatus Soleaferrea sp., assembly GCA_964411695.1. Taxonomy (GTDB): domain Bacteria; phylum Bacillota; class Clostridia; order Oscillospirales; family Ruminococcaceae; genus RGIG8779. The sequence goes on along the minus strand of CAYPLT010000062.1, from coordinate 5,326 downwards.
ATTATTATTCAAAATAATTAAAATATTAACTCTTTGATTTATTTTTACTCGTTTCTTGGGTCTATATATTTTACAGCATCTTTATAACGACCGTAAAATCCTATGTTATCTTGATAAGCTTTGCCTGGTTCAACACCTTTTCTAATATCTTCAAACATTTTACCAGCTCTTACAAATTTGTACCCTATAGCTTCATTATTTTCATCTAAAGCTACGTCTATGATGTAACCTTCAGCTACTTCAAGGTACCTAACACCTTTAGCGCCAGTTGAAAAGATTGTACCTACTTGAGATCTTAAACCTTTGCCTAAATCTTCCATAGAAGCACCGACTGGCAAACCATCTTCAGAAAAAGCAGTTTGTGAACGACCATAGACTAATTGTTTAAAAACTTCTCTCATAGCAACATTAATAGCATCGCAAACTAAATCTGTATTTAAAGCTTCTAATAAAGTTTTGCCTGGTAAAATTTCGCCTGCCATAGCTGCTGAATGGGTCATACCAGAGCAACCTATTGTTTCAACTAAAGCTTCTTGAATAATTCCGTTTTTAACATTTAAAGTTAATTTACAAGCTCCTTGTTGAGGTGCACAACCACCCACTCCATGTGACAAACCAGAAATATCTGTTATTTCACGTGCTTTAACCCACTTACCTTCTTCAGGTATAGGTGCAGGACCATGATATGCACCCTGGGTTATAGTACACATTTTTTCTACTTCATGAGTACAGTTCATATAATATCCTCCTAAAAACAACTTTATATTATAATTAAGATAAAACTAAAATTAAAATAAATTAATTATTATTTTTTATATAAAAACTTTACCAATGATATTATAACACAAATATCGTAAAAAAACAATATTTTTATAAAAAGTTAAATTAAAAATATTTTGATTTTTAAACGCTATATTCATTAGATGAATACTAGTTGTTTCTTCAATTGTATGTTTTATTTTTTATATTCATAAAAAAATAGAGAACTATATTTTATCAATAAATTTCAAATTTATAGTTCTCTATTTTTATATATTATTTACATTACAATTATTTTATGTAATAAAAAACTCGGCAAAACGATAAGTTTTTTAATAACTTATTTGTTTAATTTAAAAACATTGGATGTATGCGTACAGTTTTAACCGCAAAAGATTTTACAGACGTAGATGAACTATTAATATTTAATGCTTCAGGAAAATCTAGTGGTATATTAAAGATTATTTGATTATTGCTATAAGATAATGTTGCTTGTTTATTAGTATCAATTGTAAAATTATTAGATGCTTCGAATTCTTTTATGTTATTATCAGTAAAATTTAATGTTACTACGTTATTTACGTCATTTACTATCAAGTTACCCAATAATTCATTATAAGTGGTCTTTAAGTTGTTAATAGCATAATTAATAGCGTTAACAATAGATTTACATACATTTGTAATTACCACATAGTTAACATTTTGCATAACCTTATCAACACAATCCTCAAAATTAGCGGTAAGAATAGCAATATTAACAGCATTTTTAATATTGTCGGCATCAAACTGTCAATCAGAACCATATAGTACTAATATATTTTTTAATTGTTCTGTTGCGTTATCTTTGAAATCTTGAGAACCGCGTACCAAAGCGTCATAATAAGCATTTACTACAGCTAAAACAGCTATATTTGTAGCTATTTGTTTATCATGTACTTTCTTTGATGCCGCATCTATAACTGTTTGAAAACCATTAATAGTAAAATTTTGATAAGCATCAAGTTGTTTACAAGCATTATATGCATTACTGTAGGCATCGCTATAATTTGATGTATAATTTGAAAAATCATTATTATACATAATGCTGTCAAATAAACAAATAGATGTTGCTACAAGAGATTGGGTAAACGCTAGTGAAGAATATAAGAACTTATTTGGTTTAGTTGTTGATTTGTTTGCCGATGATAAGGAATTGTCAACTTTCCCATCTATCCAATTTTTTAAAGTTGTGCCTGGTTGCTGATTATTATAAATTTGGGCAACATTAATAAAGCTACTAGCCCAAGATTGCAACTGTTGTATATCTGCATCATATATATTATCAAGCATGTTATTCAATTTTTCGTTTTCACTTAAAGTTCCATCATTATTGATTTCTTGAAATTTTTCTGCGTAACTTTGCCATTTATTTGCGTCATCCTCTGTTATCTGAATTTCCGTTGATAATTGAGAAGTTGCTGTTATCTGAAATTCAGCCAGACCTGAACCATTCTCTATAAAAAACGAATCCACATTTTTTATCTTTATTGTGTTGTCTGTTGCATTTCTTAAATCATTTATTTGAGGTACACTATCATCTGACATTTTTATATTTGACTTTTTTAAAATAAAATTTATTTGCTCATCATGTACACCATTTTCAACGCTAATTCCAAAACTAAGTAATCCATTATTTAAAGCTACTGCATTCATGTTATATGTTGACTTTGCTGATAAGTTTTGACCCGTAAGATTACCGTCAGCATCTTTAAAAACCTCTGTACCCCCCACCTCATATACAAAAAGTCCGCATTCTGCCAAGGTTTGTGAGCTTAACACACAAAGTCCAGCCATAATTCCAGCCGTTACTTTTTTATGATTTTTCATCATTTTTTCCATCCTTTCATGTTTAAAAATGAAAAAACTTATTTTAAATCTCAATTTACATTTTCTTACATCAAACACCAGTTTTTACGCTTAAAAACTTTACATTCGTAAATTCAACTAAAATAATATTAATAAGTTTAATATATAATTGTTTTATCATTTTTCACCATTCTTGTCAATAGGTTATACAAAATTCTTTCAAAAAAATAAAAAAATATTTTTGAAAGAAAAATTTCTTAGATTAATCTCAGTCAAACTGAAAAAGGCCAAAAATCTATTTTTTAATCAACTTAGATTCTTAGCCTATATTTGTTATTTAACTAATATTATATTTAACATCGGTATTTTTAAATATTGTAAATTTGATCGCTTAATTACTGAGGGGTAATTGTTTTGCGGTTTAATTTTATTGTTTAATTTTTCATATTTTTTAATTATTTTAATTGCTATTTATTCTATTTTTAAATAATTAACATACCTAGGTATGATTTGTAGAAACAGTATTTATTTTTTTGTGCGCACTAGCGGTTACACCGCGGTAATTAAATAAAATTTATTCTGTCTCCCACTATAACCTACCAAATTAATAAAAGTTGCACCTTAAAATGCAACATTAAAATAATTTTTAAAAATTATTTTAATTAAATAAATCATATTCATCATGCAGTTCATTCATAATATTTACTGCTTCGTTACTATCAACAATTATTGAGATGGTAATTTCACCAGTCAAAATTAAATGTTGTTTTATATTATTCTCAGACAGCACTTTAAACAACTTAGACAAAACCATTGGGTTAGACATTAAACCAGCACCAATAACCGAAACTTTAGTAACATGGTCTTTTATAACATATTGCTTAAAATCTAATAACAACTTCACATCACTTATTCTGTCTTTAGGAACTACCAAAGAAATTTCATTTTCATTTTGAGAAATTTTATTAATAGATATGGCTGAAATGACTATATTATTTTTTTCTAAAATTGAAATTATGTCATAAACATCATCATCATATTGCTTTATCTTAATTAACAATATACTATCATCACAAGCTATTCCTCTAACCGCTTCTCTTTCCACATTCACTTCCTCCTTAACTCGCGTACCAGGTCTATGGCTAAAACTGGAACGAACATCTAATTCTAAATTATGGTTTTTAGCCAATTCTACAGATCTATTATGCAATATTTTAGCACCTAATGAAGACATTTCAAGCATTTCATCAAAAGTTATTTCTTCAATTTTTTTAGCTTTTTTAACTAACCTAGGGTCTGCTGTGTAAACTCCATCAACATCTGTGTATATTTGACAAATGTCTGCTTTTAAACTTACAGCTAAAGCAACCGCACTTGTGTCAGAACCACCTCTACCCAAGGTTGTTATATTATTTTCTTCATCTACGCCTTGAAACCCAGCTACAATTACTATTTTTCTTTCATTCAATTCTTTTAAAATACGACCATTATCTATGTTTTTAATTCTAGCATTTCCATATACATCATCTGTATATACACCTGCCTGCCAACCAGTTAAAGAAATAGCGGGTACTCCAAAGCTATTAATGTAAGATGTAAGCAATGCTATTGATATTTGCTCGCCAACAGACATTAAAACATCCATTTCTCTTTTTGAAGGTTTTGGGTTCACAGAAAACATTTTATTAATTAGCCAATCGGTTGTGTCGCCCTGTGCTGAAACAACCACCAAAACATTTGTTTGTGAATCATAAACATTTGTAATAATTTTAGCAACATTAAAAATTTTTCTCACGTTAGATATCGAACTGCCACCAAATTTTTGAACTATAAGTTTCATGATGCAATACACATCCTAATATATATTTTTATATTAAATTAATTTTTTATAGACATCATATTATATGCATAAAAAATAAAAGAGGTTAAAATTAATTAACTTTTTTTATTATAAAATAAACATCCCCTTATTAATTTAGAGGATGTTTATCACTTCTTAACTATTTTACACTATCTAAATAAACCATGTTTATAAATCTAAAAATTTTATAACAATTCTGGTTAAAAAACTCAATGGAATATTTAACAAGCCTGTAAATAGAAAAAGAAATATTACAAGAGTTATTTTTTGTTCATTCATTAATAATTTATTATATGTTTCATCTTTCAAAAACATACTCCAAATTCTAGAACCATCTAAAGGAGGCACAGGTAAAAAATTAAATACCATAAGTGATATGTTAATTTGCACTAAAAACACTGCAAATCTAATCAATAAATATGGTGCGTTGATTAATATCAACAATTTATAAATTATTGTAAAAATCAATCCCATTAAAAAGTTTGCCATCGGGCCAGCCAAAGCACAAATTGCAAAACCTAATTTTCTATCTTTAATTTGTGTAAAATTATAAGGATTAATTGGTACCGGTTTTGCCCATCCAAAGCCAAAGAATATTGCGCAAATTGACCCCATCAATGTTAAATGTTTAGTTGGGTCAAGTGTCATCCGTCCTTGAAATCTAGCAGTGTGATCTCCTAATAAATAAGCTGTGTACGCATGTGCCCATTCGTGCACAGGCAACACCAAAAAAATAGCTACCATTGCATAAAAATATTGTGTCGGATCTCTATGTAAAAACATATCTGTACATCCCCTTCTTACGGTAATATAATAATCTTAAAATTTAAATATTTTTAAAAATTAAATATTGTCTTTCAA
>CAYPLT010000061.1:0-6048 GCA_964411695.1 uncultured Candidatus Soleaferrea sp. | reverse complement strand
ATTCAAATAAAAATATTGATGAATTTTTTAAAGATTTAGATCAAAAAATAAATTTAGTTATAGCTCAATTATTAGATAGATTTAAAGTTCAATCACAAAAAAAGGTTAGAAATTACCCATTTTTAATGGGTCAAGGTATTTGGATTGATTCGGATAAATTAAATCTAGATAATACAGTAGGAGAAGTGCTTAAACATGGAACTTTAACAGTTGGTTTTATTGGCTTAGCTGAATGTTTAGTGGCGTTAACAGGAAAACATCATGGAGAATCAGAAAAATCTCAAGAACTTGGGCTAAAAATAATTTCTTATATGCGCAAAAAAACTGATGAAGCAACTGAAAAATATGGTTTAAATTTTTCATTAATAGCTACGCCAGCTGAAGGGTTATCTGGAAGATTTGTTAAAATAGATAAAAAGAAGTATGGAGAATTAAAAGGAATTACAGATAGAGAGTATTACACAAACTCATTTCACATACCTGTTTATTATAAAATTTCTGCTTATGATAAAATTAGATTAGAAGCGCCTTACCATGAGTTGACGAATGGAGGGCATATAACTTATGTTGAACTTGAATCTGACCCTACATACAATGTTGAGGCTTTTGAAAAAATTATTAGATATATGAAAGAATGCAATATTGGTTATGGTTCAGTTAATCATCCTGTTGACAGAGACCCGGTATGTGGGTACACAGGAATTATTAATAAACAATGTCCTAAATGTGGCAGAACAGAAGATGACAATGGCCCTAAATTTGAACGTATAAGGCGAATAACGGGTTATTTGGTTGGCACACTTGATAGATTCAATGATGCTAAAAAAGCTGAAGAAAGTCAAAGAGTAAAACACCAAATTTAGTAAGTTCATAAGGTTTACATTATTTTATATACCGCAAAATTATAATGCTTTGCGGTATATTGCAATATATTGGGTATAATTTTAGTAAAAAAATATATTAAAATTAATTAGTTTATCTATTGACATAGTTAGGCAAAAATATTAAACTAAATTATGTAATTGTATTTTAACGTAGAAGGGAATAAAAAATGAATAAATTATTTTTTTACATATCGTCAGCTTGTATTACCGCAGGTTTGTTATGTGGTTCTGGTCAATGTGTGTTTGCAAAGTCACCGGAACATTATCAAGATATTAATAATATTGTAGACAATGGAGTTAATTTATCAATACCACAAAGCTTAGGTATAATTTATCCAAAAACAGTGTTTACAACAGATAAAGACACATTTTACATAGTAGGTACATCAGACCCAAGTCAACCGTTATATATGAATGATCAAGAATTAACCGATAGAGCATCGAACGGAATTTTTGAGGTTACAGTTTCTCTTCCGCAAAATGGCGTATATAATTGTGTATTTAAGCAAGGGAATGAAACAAAAGTAGTACCAATATTTAAAAATGTACAAGCAGATATATCTTATAACGGTTTTGCTTTACCAGGCGTAATAAGAAAAAATGTTTTGGCTATAGATAGTAGTATTTATCCAACACAGAATATAGTAACTGATAAAAAAACAATTAAATTGCAATGTTCAGCACCAGCAGGTGCTAGCGTTACTGCTGATTTTTGTGGAGTAAGTTATCCTATGTATCAAGAAAAAACAACATCAGAGATTGGTGTTGCTGCTAAATATTACACAAATGTAGATCTTTCTTCTATTATAGATGAAGAAAAAACATATAAATTGGGTAATGTTGTCTACCATATTAACTTTGATGGTAATGAAGAAGATAAAATTTCAAGTGGCAATATATATTATTCCAAAAATACACCGCCGTTTGTAAAAGTTAGTTGGGCTTATGGTTTTTTGAGATCAGATTCTAAGAATGATAATGACACAATTTCTGTATTAAAAAAAGGTGTTATAGATAGGGTAGTAGCAGTAGATAATGATAAATATCAATTAAGTTGCGGAGGATGGATTTTATCTAAATTTACAGAACCTATATTTGAAACTGTAGATATTACAAATTATATATCTAATGCTAAGTTTTCTCAAGACAGTAAGTGTGAAAAATTGACTTTAAATGGTACAAATAACCCAATTTTTACATCAGGTATAACAGGTGACAAATTAATAGTAAGGTTATATCATACCAAAGGTAATATAGATTTTTCTAATGTTATTCAAGCAAGCAGTTTGTTTGATAACATCAGTAGTCAAAATAATGATGATGTTTTAGAATTAACTATTGATCTTAAGTCAAGTGAAGATTTATGGGGTTATAATATTGAATTTGATGGTAATGATACTGTAATATATTTAAAGAAAAAACCTAGTTTATCTTTAGATTCTTCAAAACCATTACAAAACCTTAATATTGTTGTAGATGCTGGGCACGGCGGAAGCGACACTGGTGCACTTGGTTTGATTGGTGAAGTAGGTGGCTCAGTAGAAAAAGATATTAATTTAGCTAATTCATTAGCAGTAAAAAAACGTTTAGAGTCTTTAGGTGCAAATGTTGTTTTAACTAGAGATGTTGATAAATATGTTTCGCTTTCTGAAAGGGCAAATATTATAGAAGACGTTAAACCTGATTTTGTTTTAGTTTTTCATGCTAATGCTTCTGCTATTAATATGATGGCAAAAGGTTTAGAAATTCACTATACAAATGACAATAGATTTTCAGAATCGTTTTCTAAATTAGCAGCCCAAAAAGCAATTGAGTACACAGAAAGATATGGAAGAAATAAAATTATTGTTAATACAAATTTTTATATTGCTAGAAATACTTTTTGTCCTACAGCTTATTATGAATGCGGATATTTGACTAATGCTTCTGACACAAAAGGTTTGTTTGATGCGCAAGGGGTTTTTGATTTAGCAAATTCGGTTGCAGATTCAATAATAGAGTTTTTATCAGATAAATAAAATTAAAAATAAATTAATTTAAAATTATTTGTTGATTTTGATTTTAGTTATATGTTGGCGCTTCAATTAAGTTGTGTTTTAATTGAGCGCCATTAAAATATATAATACTTTTATAATTTTAAATATTATAAAAAAAATGAGGGGTTATATGCAAAATCAAAGTGTAGAGAAAAGAATATTAGAGCTTCGTAATTTAGTAAATCATCATAATAAAATGTATTATGTGCTTGATAATCCAGAAATTTCAGATTATGAGTATGATGAAATTTTGCATGAACTTATAGATTTAGAAAACCAATACCCAGAATTTTATGATTCGAATTCACCCACAATAAGAGTTGGTGGTAAAGTTTTAAATAATTTTTTGCCGGTTGAACATAAAATTCAAATGGGAAGTTTGCAAGATGTTTTTAACATAGATGATGTTTATGATTTTGATAAACGAGTACGCCAGTTAATAGATTCACCAGAATATGTTGTTGAACCTAAAATTGATGGGCTATCTGTTTCGTTAGAATATAAAAATGGGAAATTAGAAAAAGCTTCAACTAGAGGAGATGGATTTATAGGCGAAGATGTTACAGAGAATATTAAAACAATAGCAGATGTGCCATTAAAATTGCCTGTTGATATAGATATAGAGGTTAGAGGGGAAGTGTATATGCCAAAAAATGTTTTTTATAGTATAATTAAAAAACAAAATAATAATGGTGAAAAAAAATTTAAAAACCCTAGAAATGCTGCAGCAGGCTCACTTCGTCAAAAAGACCCTAAAATTACATTTAAAAGGCAACTAAGTATTTTTGTTTTTAATGTTCAGTGGGTAAATGATGTAGATTATGTGGATCATAAACATTCTTTAGATGAACTAAAAAATATGGGATTTAAAGTAATACCATCGTATAATTTATGTAAAAATATGTCTGAAGTTATTAAAGAAATAGAAATGATTGGTACCAAAAGAAATAAATTTGATTCTGATATTGATGGTGCTGTTGTTAAGATCAATAATTTTAAAGATAGAGAAATTTTAGGTCAAACTTCAAAATTTCCTAAATGGGCAGTAGCATTTAAATACCCTCCAGAAGAAAAAGAAACTAAGTTGCTAGAAGTACAAGTTAATGTGGGCAGAACAGGTGTGCTCACTCCAACAGCAGTTTTTGAACCAGTTTTATTAGCAGGTTCTACAGTTTCAAAGGCAGTTTTGCATAATCAAGATTTGATTAACAAAAAAGAAATTGGTATAGGTGACATTATAATAGTTAGAAAAGCGGGTGATATAATACCTGAAGTAGTTAATGTTAAAGAACATTGTGAAAATTCTAAAGTTTATAAATTACCTAAAGTGTGTCCGTCTTGTGGATCAGAAATTTTTATTGAAGATTCTGCTTACAGATGCATAAATTCAAGTTGTCCTGCTCAATTGCTTAGAAACATAATACATTTTGTTTCAAGACCAGCTATGGACATAGAAGGGCTAGGAGAGGCATTAATTGAAAATATGGTAAATAATCAAATAATATATTCTGTTTCTGATTTATATTATTTAAAAGCTAGCGATGTAATACAAATAGAAAGAATGGGGCCCAAATTAGTTGATAATATCTTACAATCAATTGAAAATTCAAAAAATAATGAATTGTCTAAGTTGATTTTTGGTTTGGGAATTAGAGGTATAGGTCAAAGAGCTTCTAAATGCATAGCAGAAAAATTTAAAGATATAGAGTTGCTTTTTGATTTAAAAGAAGAAGATTTACTGGATATTGATGGAATAGGTGAGGTTATGGCAAAAAATGTTATAGATTATTTTTCTTTGCCACAAACTAAAAATGAAATTCTTAGGTTAAAACAAGCAGGTGTTAAAACTAAACAAATTTTAAATAATAATGAAAAATATTTAAAACTTAAAGATATGACTTTTGTTATAACGGGTTCATTTGAATTTTTTTCTAGAAATGAGATAAAAGATAAAATAGAAAAACTTGGAGGTAGGGTTGTTAATTCAATTTCAGGCAAAGTAACACATTTAGTTGTGGGTAAAAATCCAGGAAGTAAGCTACAAAAAGCGCAAAATTTTAATGTGGTAATGGTGTATGATAAAGATTTGCAAGATTTATTTAGATAAATAGTTAATGAAATAAATTTTTTATATTTTAGTTTTGAATTTTTTAATTTTTATTAAGGAAGATTAATCTTTATGAAGGATAACGATTTTGTACATCTACATTTACATAGTGAATATAGTTTGCTAGATGGGGCTTGTAGGTTAGATAGGTTAATAGAGAGAGTAAAAGAGATAGGTCAAAAAGCAGTTGCCATAACAGACCATGGAGTAATGTATGGAGTAATTGATTTTTATAAAAAAGCTGTTAAAGAAGGAATAAAGCCAATTGTTGGGTGTGAAGTGTATGTTGCTCCAAGGTCTAGATTTAATAGAGAATTTAAAATTGATGGTAGGTCATATCATCTTACATTACTTTGTAAAAATAACCAAGGGTACATAAATTTGTCTAAATTAGTTTCATTGGCTTTTACAGAAGGATTTTATAACAAACCAAGAATTGATAGAGAGATTTTGCTTAAATATCATGGAGGGCTTATTTGTCTTTCAGGGTGCATAGGTGGTGAAGTCGCCAGTTATATAAGAGTGGGAAGTTATGACCAAGCAGAAGAAACTGCAAAATTTTACCATGATTTGTTCGGTGAAGATTATTATATAGAAATTCAACGTAATCAATTTGATGAAGAAAGTGATAACGTAAGAAGTAATTTAATAAAGTTAGCACAAGATTTAAGCATACCGATTGTAGCTACAAATGACGTGCACTATGTTAATAAAGAAGATTCGAAAATGCATAAAGTACTTTTAGCAATACAAACAGGAACAACTATTGATGATTTGAAATTTGATTTTGGAAGCGAAGAATTTTATTTAAAATCTGCTGATGAAATGTATGAGCTTTTTGAAGACATACCAGAAGCAATAGAGAATACTATTAAAATTGCTGAAAAATGTAATGTTAATTTTGATTTTGGAATAACAAAGCTTCCTAAATTTTTTGTTGAAGGTGTAAATGACAATGTTAAATTTTTTGAAGATTTATGTTACAAAGGTCTAAAAAAAAGATACGGAGATACTGTATCAG
>CAYPLT010000060.1:0-6176 GCA_964411695.1 uncultured Candidatus Soleaferrea sp. | reverse complement strand
AAGAGATATATTTAGATAATGCAGCAACTACAAAAGTAGATAAGTTAGTTGCAGATGGAATTTATGAAGTAATGTTGAATAATTACGGCAACCCATCTTCTAGACATATTAAAGGAATAGAATCTGAAAATATTATTAATGATGCTAGAATCAAAGTTGCTAAATTAATATCTTGCTCAGCAAATAATATTATATTTACTTCTGGAGGAACAGAAAGTAACAATTTGGCTATTATTGGTAGCGTAAATTTAAAAATGGCTGGCAAAAAAAATATTATTACTTCATTGGTTGAACATTCATCAGTGGCAGACAATATGAAAAAGTTGCAATCTCTAGGTTTTGATGTTAAATATGTTAAGCCGTCAAGTGATGGAGATATTAACCCAGCTGATGTTTGGAATTTAGTTGACGAAAATACTTCTTTGGTAAGCATAATGCATGTTAATAATGAAACCGGTAATATATATGATGTTAAACGCATAATCAAAGGAATAAGACATAAAAATAAGAACACCATCATTCATTGTGATGGAGTCCAGGCTTTTGGAAAAATTAAAGTTAATGTCATAGATTTAGATGTTGATTTGTATTCTTTCAGTGGTCATAAGATTTATGCTCCTAAAGGTGTTGGTGGACTTTACATTAAGCAAGGTGTTAAAATCAATCCTATAATTATTGGTGGACATCAAGAATTTGGTTACCGATGCGGAACAGAAAATTTAATAGGCATAGCAGGGTTAGCTAAAGCTTGTGAGATTATAGATATAGATTATCAATTAAATCATGTTTTGCAATTACACAAATTGTTGGCAAGCAAAATTACTAAAATAGATGGTTTGCATATTAATTCTTGCGGTAATGTTTTGCCGTACATTCTCAATTTTTCTATTTTAGGTCAAAAATCCGAAGTTATGCTTAATAGGTTACAACAAGAAGGTTTTTTTGTTTCTAGTGGGTCTGCATGCTCTAAAGGTGCTAAAAGTAATGTTTTAAAAGGCATGGGACTAAAAGAAGAATATATAGATAGTGCTATTAGAGTTGGTTTTTCAAAATATAATACTTGCAATGATGTTTTAGATTTTATTCAAACTGTAAAGCAATTAACTATTTAAAATTTATAATTTATAAGGAATTTTTTAAAATGGATTTATTCGAAGAAAAAATTAGTTCAAAATTAATACATAACGGTAACTTTTTAGTTTTGAATAAAGATACGGTTCTTCTTCCTAACGGCAAAACTTCTACCAGAGAATTTGTCACTCACCCAGGTGCGGCCTGCATTGTTGCAGTAGATGAAGATGATAATATTTTAATGGTCAAACAATACAGGTATCCTATTTCTAAAATGATGTACGAAGTGCCTGCTGGTAAATTGGATTTTGGGGAAGATCCAATTAATTGCGCGAAAAGAGAGCTTGAAGAAGAGACGGGTTACAAAGCTAATAATTTTGATTTAATAGGTAGTTTATATCCAGCTCCTGCATATAGTAATGAAATTATTTATATTTATTTAGCAACAGAACTAATAAAAACTAATATGAATTTAGATGAAGATGAGTTTTTAGTTTGTGAAAAAATAAAAATAAATAAAGTTTTAGAAATGATTATGAGAGGTCAAATTATTGATGCAAAAACTCAAATTGCTGTTTTAAAATATTTACAGTTAAAGAATAATTAATTATATTATAAATTAACAAATAAGTAGCAAATATTTTATTAAAGTTTAATAGCCGGGTGTGGCGCAGATTGGTAGCGTGCTAGAATGGGGTTCTAGAGGCCGTGGGTTCAAGTCCCACCACTCGGACCATGTAGTAATTATTAATTTTTTGCTACTTATTAAATTAATGTATTTAATTGTAATAGACATATAAATTGGAATAAGGATGATTATAAATAATGCGAGGTAGAACACTGAAATTATTGATGCTTTTAACATTAATACAGGTGCTTTCAAGTTGTTCACCTGTAGAAACAACAGCTGATCGTTTAATTAAAGCACCTAAATTAAGTGGAGAGTTTTATCAAATTAATCGTGCATTAAAAAATTTACAAGGTGATAATATAGTTTTAAGATATCCTAAATTTGGAAGCAATAACTCTCCTTATGTGATGAGCGATATTGATGGAGACGGAGATGACGAAGTTATTGTTTTTTATTCTTCTGATGATGATTCAGAAGTTAAGTTTAGCGTTTTAGATAAAGTGAATGATGAATGGAAAATCATTTTTTCTACATTAGAATCTGGTATAGATGTAGATAAAGTGTTAGTGGCAGATATTTTAGAAAATAAAAATAATCAAATAATTGTCAGTTGGGTTAAGCCTAACGGAACAGATAGAACTTTACAAATATATAATTATGAATATGGGCAAATTAAATGTGTTTACACAAAATTGTATATTACAGATGTATTTTTGCTAGATATAAATAATGATTGTAAAAATGAATTAATAACCATAGATAAAACTTTAAAAATAACACCAAATGTAGAAACCATTATGAAAGTTGACAATATTAATAAATTGAGTAATGGCTTATATGCAAGGTTGAAGCCGGGCTCACAGAAATATGAAAAAATAACGCCAGGTAAAATATCTAAAGAGGTTAATGCTTTATTTTTAGATTCAATATATGATGAAAATGATATGTTTTGCACAGAAATTATAGTTTGTAATAAAAATGGCTCATTGATTAATTTATGTTATGTTAAAGACAAAAACTATACAGAAAATCAACTGTTAATAGAAAGAACTACAAGAAATAAAAACATATTTTGTAGAGATGTAGATAATGATGGAATAATTGAAATTCCTAAAAATTTATCTTATCGTCGTTATCTAAGAAGAACAGTTAAAAATTTACAACCTATTATTGTTTGGCAAAAGTATAATGATGTAAGTTGGCTTATTTCTAACTTGTCGATTGAAAACATAAAAGATGGTTATAGGTTTATTTTGCCTAATTATTGGTATACTTTTTTACATAACGATTTGCTGTCAAATTATGATGTGAATGAAAAAGATATTAATATGAAAGTTATAGCATACTATAAAGAAGAAGAAAACAAGTTGATATTTATAACTAATGATCAGTATGAGCAAGAAGTGCTTTCTATTATAGTAAAGAAAGCTTCAGATGAAATAGAAAAAGATTATAAAGAAATTATGAGAAAAAATAATTTTGTGTATTATGCTAAAATTAATTATAAAAACAAAAATTTTTCTATTACCTTAAATGATGTTAAAAAACATTTTAGTTTTCAATATTGATGTTTTATTTTGTTTTTTTAAGCATGATGCTATTAAAGGGCTAATGTCGTAATGAAGAATATTTTAATAATTAATGGACCAAATTTGAATCAAGTAGGATATAGAGAACCAGAAAAATATGGAAAAACAACTCTTGAAGAAATTAATGAACAGATAAAACAATATGTAACTAATAAAGGCGTTACATTGAAATTTTTTCAAAGCAACAGTGAAGGTGAAATTATTGATAAAATAGAAGAATCTTCTAACATAAATAAAAAATCAGTTGATGCTTTGATAATTAATGCAGGAGCTTACACACATTACAGCTACGCAATTAGAGATGCAATTGTTGCTTCGAAATTACCTTGCATAGAGGTGCACTTGACGAATATTTACAGTAGAGAAGAGTTTAGATGTAAATCAGTTATTGCACCTGTTTGTGTTGGTCAAATATCTGGTTTTGGGCTTAATAGTTATATTTTAGCTATAGATGCATTGCTTGCGTATTTTAATTTTAATGATTTGTGACTTTATTTTTCAGAAAACTATTGCTAAATTTATTAGAATATGATATAATAAAAAATAAATAGGCAGGTGTGGCGGAATTGGCAGACGCGCTACTTTGAGGGGGTAGTGAGCAATTGCTCGTATGGGTTCAAGTCCCATCATCTGCACCATTATAATAAGATTTAGAGGAGAATAAACGATGTCAGATAATCAACAAAATCAAACATCAACAAAAAAAGAAGATTTTTTTTATTTTTTAGATACGTCTGTTAAAACTTTAGTAATTATGTTGCTGATTTTTGCATTTGTTTTGTCGCCTAACACTATTTTTCAAACATCAATGCTTCCTACTCTTCAAGAAGGAGATAATGTTTTTGTTTACCAATTTATGTATAAACCTAAACGAGGAGACATAGTTATTATTACTCAGCCAAATGATATGAATCATAATTTAGTTAAAAGAGTAATTGCAACAGGTGGACAAACTATTAATATAGATGCTGTTGCTGGGAAAGTTTATGTTGATAATGAAGAACTTGATGAGCCTTATATTTTAGAACCTACATATGTAGCCGGAAATATTAAGTATCCATTTGTTGTTCCAGAAGGTACGCTTTTTGTTATGGGAGATAACAGAAATGTGTCTTTAGATAGCAGAAGTAATAGAATAGGTGTAATTGATGAGCGTTACATAAGAGGCAAAGTTTTGTTTAGAATAAAGCCATTTAACAGAATTGGAGTTGTTAAATAGATGTCTGAGCCTGTAGATATTCAGTGGTTTCCCGGTCATATGGCAAAGACTAAAAGAATTATTCAGAGTAATCTGCCATTAATGGATATTGTCATAGAATTGGTTGATGCTAGAGCACCTGTAAGTAGCGCTAACCCCGATTTACAAAAAATTATTCAAAAAAAACCAAAGTTATTACTTTTAAATAAGAGTGATTCAGCAGATCCATTGTTCACAAATCGTTGGATTAATTACTATCAAAATAAAAACGTTAATGTATTATCCATTGATAGTAAATCTGGTAAAAATATTAATAAAGTTAATGATGCTATTTTAGAAGCTTTAAAAGTAGAAGGTAAAGTTTGTAAAAAAACAATTGGTAGCACGGTTAAAGCTATGATTGTTGGAATTCCAAATGTTGGAAAATCTTTTTTTATTAATAAAATGGCTAAGAAGAAAAAAGCAAAAGTAGAAAATAGGCCAGGCGTTACTAGAGGTAAACAATGGATTTTAGTTAATGAAAGTTTAGAATTTTTAGATATGCCAGGTGTTTTATGGCCTAAATTTGAAGATAAAATTGTTGGAGAAAAATTAGCTTTTTTAGGATCAATAAAAGATAATATTTTAGATATTGAATCTTTAGCGTGTAGATTGATTGTTTTTTTATTGTCAAATTATAAAAATAATATTGTTGATAGATATAAATTAAATGAAGAAGTAATTAATTCTAATAACTCTTATTACGTTTTAGAAGCTATTGGTAGAACACGTGGTATGGTTATATCAGGTGGTGAAATTGATCTTGAAAGAGTGGCTCATATGATTTTAGATGAATTTAGAACAGGGAAACTTGGAAACATTTCTTTAGATGTAAATTTTTAGGAGTTAGAAAATTGAACAAATATATTAAGTATTATATGGATAGTGGTTATAATACTATAGCCGGGGTTGATGAAGCAGGACGTGGGCCTTTGGCCGGTCCTGTTTTTGCTAGCGTAGCCATATTAAGTGCCAATCATAATATATGTGGGTTAGATGATTCTAAAAAGCTTAGTGAAAAAAAAAGAGAACTATTATATGATGAAATTGTAGAAAAAGCAGTAGATTATGCAGTTGCTAGTGCTAGCGAAGAAGAAATTGATGAAATTAATATTTTACAGGCTACTTTTTTGGCTATGAAAAGAGCAGTAGAAAAGCTTAAAGTTATCCCTAATTTAATTTTGGTTGATGGAAATCTTAAACCAGACTTTAATTTGTCTACAGAATGCATTGTTAAAGGCGACAGCTTAGTTGATTCTATTTCAGCAGCGTCAATTTTAGCAAAAGTTTCGCGTGATAGATATATGAAAGAATTGTCAAAAAAATACCCAGAATATGGTTGGGAAAAGAACAAGGGGTATGGAACAAAAGCTCATTATGAAGCTATAAAAAAATATGGTATTACGTCTATTCATAGAAAATCGTTTTTGAGAAATATCATAGGGATTGATACATAAATGCAAAATAAAAAAGTAGGGAATTTTTGTGAAAACATATGTATGAACACTTTAAATAATTTAGGTTATAATATATTGAGATCTAATTATTATTCTAGATATGGTGAAATTGATGTTATTGCGCACAAAGATGGAATCATAGCTTTTGTAGAAGTTAAAGCAAGAAAAATTGGCTCGCTTGTAAAACCAAA
>CAYPLT010000059.1:0-6259 GCA_964411695.1 uncultured Candidatus Soleaferrea sp. | reverse complement strand
GATCATACCAAACTTACGAAGGTCATCTACTGTTACTTTACTAAGAATATCTTTTATGCGTTCATAAAAAGGTCTATATTCATCATTAAAGCAAAATGAAGAAGAATAATCATTAATAAAAAATTCACTAACACCATATTCAGTAATGTGTTTATAAATTGATTCTTCAAGCAATGGGTATATATCTTTTGCAGTTAAATAACTAACCAAAAAACAACATTTTGACATCTCCTTTCTCCTTTCTTCTTCAATATTGCTTAATGTAAATTTATTTGTCAAGATGTATTTATTATACCATGGCTTTTATTGTTTTTCAAGTAAATAAAAAATAAAACATTACATAAACAGCTCTCAAAAGTTATTGTCAAAATATTCCATTTGAGAGCTGTTTTTTATTTTTGTCTTATTAATATAATCATCAATTATTTTTGACTGTTACAGTCAAAAAATTTTTTAAGTATTATTTTTTTATTTCTTTTGAGTGATTCCATGTTTTAACAACTTCATACCAAATTACACTAATAATAGATATCATAATAACAGTGATTAATTGCCATAAATTTAACGGCGATGTTTTAAACACAATTCTCATTGGCTCAAAATAAAGAATTAACCCCAACATTGCTAAAATAAAACATATTATGGTTAAAATAATTTTATCTTTCACAAACGTTTTCATAACATAAAACATAGATTGCGTATCTGAACTATTAATATATATTAATAAAATATTAGATAAAATTAAAATTGATATTGAAAAACTCCTTGCCAATGCTTCATCACCAAATTTAGAAAATATGGTTACGTATGAAGAAAATGCACTTAAAAATATAATTAACCCTTGAAAAATAATTTTAACAATATCTTTAAGTGAAATTAATTTTTTAGAGACATCCCGTGGTTTTTTTGACATTATATTTTTTTCTGCCGGTTGCCTTTCTAAAACTATTGCAGACACTGGGTCTAAAATAAGCTCTAATAAAACTATATGAATTGGCAACAGCATTGGGCTAAGGCCCATCAACGGTACAAATAAAGATATTAAAATAACTGGTACTTTAAATGTTAAAACATACCTAACTGCTTTCTGTATGTTATCATATATTCTTCTACCATCTTTTACTGTTTCTACTATAGTAGAAAAATTATCATCTAACAAAATCATATCTGATGCTTCTTTGGCTATGCTTGTACCGCGTTTTCCCATTGCAATACCAATATCTGCATATTTTAGTGCTGGTGCATCATTAACACCATCACCAGTCATGGCCACTGTTAACCCATTTTGTTTAATTGCCTTTATGATTTTTAACTTCTGCTCAGGTACAACTCTTGCAAAAATATTAGTGTTTTTTACAGCTTCTGTTAACTCTTCTTCACTCATGCTGTCTATTTGGTCACCAGTTAAGAAGTTATTGTAATCACTAAGCCCTATTTGCTTACCTATGGCTTTAGCTGTAATTGGATTATCACCTGTAATCATTATGACTTTTATTCCAGCTTTTTTACAAACATCAATGCTTTTTTTAACTTCCCTACGCGGAGGGTCAGATAAGCTTATAAAACCAATAAAATCCAATTCACAATCTTCTATGTTAGAAGGCACACCATCTAAACTAGAAGTTTCTTTTGCTGCAACAGCAATAACCCTGCACCCGTCAGATGCAAGTTCTGCTTGCTGTTTTAAAATTAACTCTCTTTTAGAGTCTGTTAATTTACATATTTTTAGTACACCTTCAGGCGACCCTTTAACCGCTGTTATTATTTTATCTTGAATCTTCCAAACATGCCCCATCATTTTAAATTTAGATGTAAATGGATATTCAGTAATTAATTCATTTAAAAAAAGGTCCGCTGAATTTATTTTACAATGCTTAAGAATTGCTTTTTCCATTGGGTCATATGAATTTTTTTCACATGCTAAAACTGAAATTTTTTCAATATAATCTGTAGAACAACTATCAAATGGTAAAATTTTAGAAACCGTCATTTTATTTTCAGTTAATGTTCCAGTTTTGTCAACACAAAGTACAGACACGCAACCTAACGTTTCTACACTTGAAAGCCGCCTTATAAGAGACTTTTTAGCTGATAGTCTGTAAGCCCCTAAAGACAAAAATATAGTTAAAATTACCGGAAATTCTTCTGGTATTGTGCTGATAGCAAATGTTAACCCGCTAATAATAGATTTATAAAAATCATGGAATTGAAAGTAAGTAATTACTACAACAATTACCAACATAATTAGTGCATAACTAGAAACTTTTTTTACTAAACCATTAACTTGCTTTTCTAATGGAGTTGGTCGGCTCGGTGCATCTAAGATGCTTTTACCTATCTGCCCCACCTGAGTTTTACTTCCGGTTTCAGTAACAAGAATTTCTGCAGAACCTAAAACTACGCTTGTTCCTTGATAAACATAATTTTGTTTAAAACGTCCGTCTCCGTCATCTGACAAAGTTTTGTAAATTATATCAGACTCACCTGTTAAAACAGATTCGTCAACTGCCAAATCACTTAAAGAAAGTATTCTTCCATCTGCACACACTTTGTCACCCTCAGTAATTTGCATGACATCACCAGGAACTACGCATGAGCTTTCAATTTCTATAAACTTTCCATCTCTCTTTACTATGGCTTTTGGTGAAGACATCTCTCTTAGTTTTTCTAAGCTTTTATCTGTCTTATATTGTTGCACAACATCTATAGCAATCATCAAAACTACAGAAAAAATCATAACAAGGCCTTCTAATACCTCTTTAGAAACAAAAAAATAAATTAATGCTGAAGCTATTAATAAAATAAACATCGGCTCTTTTAATATTTCTAAGATGATTTCTAAAAGTGTTTGACTTTTTTGTACTTCTAAATCATTATAACCATATTTTTTTAACCTTTCATCAGCTTGATTTTGTGTTAACCCATTCAATAGTTTTTCATTATTATCTTTCAAAATAAAACTCCTTTCTAAGTTAACATTATTAAATCTGAACCATTTACTTTTTTATTAGTGATTCGCACGTCATTTCTGCTGGTTTTTCTAAACCTAAAATATCCAACATAGTAGGTGCTACATCTCCCAGCTTACCTTCAGATTTTAGCTCACAGTCATAGCCCACAACTGTAAAAATAACAGGGTTTGTTGTGTGAGCTGTCATTGGGTCTCCATTTAGTTTGGTCATTTCCTCTGCATTACCATGGTCTGCAGTAATAATCATAATTCCGCCTTTTTCTTGAATTTTATCTGCTAATTTCTTGATGTTTGCATCCACTGCTTCAACTGCTTTTACAGCTGCTTGGTAACTTCCAGTATGCCCTACCATATCACAATTTGCAAAATTTAATATAATAACGTCATATTCTCCGCCTTCAATAGCTTTTAAAGTTTTTTCTGTAATTTCATCAGCACTCATTTCTGGCTTTAAATCATACGTAGCAACTTTTGGTGAGGCAATTAATTCACGGTGTTCACCAGAATATTGCTTTTCTTCTCCACCATTAAAAAAGAATGTCACGTGTGCATATTTTTCTGTTTCTGCAATATGCAATTGTGAAAACCCTAATTTTGACAAATATTCAGCTAAGCAATTTGAAATTTTTTGAGGTTTAAAAGCCACCTCTACATTTTTGATATTTTCATCATATTGAGTCATGCAAATAAATTTCGGGTCAAGCCACCCCGTATCTCTTTTAAAATCATTAAAATCTTCGTCAACAAACGCCCTTGTTATTTCTCTTGCTCTATCTGGTCTAAAATTAAAGAAAATTACTCCATCATTTTTCTCTATTAACCCTCTTGAATCACAAATAATTGGTTTTAAAAACTCGTCTGTTTCATTTTGGCTGTAACGTTCTTCTATTTTCTTGATGATGTAAGATGCACTCTCACCTTCACCCAAAGTTAAAGCTTTATAAGCTACTTCAAGCCTTTCCCAACGGTTATCCCTATCCATAGCGTAATATCTACCAATAACTGTTGCAATTTTACCTAAGCCTATCTCATCTATTTTATTTTGTACCTCTACAATATCTTTATTAATTGCCTTCATATCAACATCTCTGCCGTCAGCAAAACAATGAATATAAACTTTAGTTAACCCTCTGTCTTTGGCCAATTTAAGTAATGCGTAAAGATGATTTAAATGACTATGCACTCCACCTTTAGAAGCTAACCCCATAATATGTAATTTTTTGTTATTGCTCTTACAGTAATTAACTACAGACAAAAATGATTCATTATTAAAAAAATCTCCATCTTCAATTGATTTTGAAATTCGAGTAAGACCTTGATAAACTACCCTACCAGCACCTAAATTAGTATGCCCCACTTCTGAATTGCCAATTTGACCATCTGGTAAACCAACCGCTAACCCAGAAGCTTCTATTAAAGTTGTTGGGTTATTTTTTATTAAATAATCTAAATTTGGTGTGTTGGCACCTAGAACAGCATTACCTTCTTTTTGCGTACGATATCCATAACCGTCTAAAATAGCAAGTAACAATGTTTTCTTCATAAACAAAAACTCCTTTTAAATAACTTAATTAAGACAATTGAAACTTATTACATCTTTTACAAAACCATAAGAATATTCAAAACAAATTAAAATCAATATTACATATTGTATTCTTTATCTATTTTATTACAAATAATATCAAAAACCTCTGTTGTCGATGAAATAATTTTATTCATTTGCCCATCTGAAATTTCTTGCAAAAAATCTGACGGGTATCTAGATTCTATATAATAATGATTAATCAGTGCACTTTCGTCCATAAAATCTACAAAAGATTTATCTATCTTCATTGCTTGTCGACATAACCACAAAAGATTATGGCCATCTAACAATTTTTTACTCTTAAACAAAACATAAGCTTTAAAAACTTTTTCTAACGTTTGCTGACAATGAAAAGCTGCTAATTTATAACATCTTTGGTTTGTTATTAGCATTTGTGCCGCTATGATGTCTTCTTGAGCGTTGTCTAACCATGTGTAAAACCTTTTACTGTCGCTATTATTATGCCTGCCCATTAATAACTTTACCTCTTTTTAAGATTTTATTAGCAAACGAATTGTCATTTGATTTTAATTTTTCCCATTCATCGATTGTGTAAAGAACTACATCAAAAGGTACGTCACTATCAACGGACTTATAAATTTTTTTTTCTATTTCAAGCTTGTTTTGACTTTGGGTAATTATACAAATTTTAAAACTCATTGTTAATCCATTATTTGCAATTTTTCTATGGAATAATATAATTTTTACTGGGTTAACCAATTTTTCAATTTTATCTATTATGTCTTTAATGTCTGTTATGTCATTGTTCATAACAATTACCTCTTTTATAAAATAACTTATTCTGTTTCTTTAGATGCAACATAAAAATCATTATCTTCATTTTTCTTTAAAACATAACGTTCAATCCGTTTCTGCTTTGTTTTACCATCAATAACTGTAATTTTAAATTCAAGTCTTTGGTCATCAATTTGGTTAATTTCTTTATTTTCATAAGTTTCATCGTCAAAAAAGCCTATATAATTTTCAAAAACATATAAGCCATTCTCGGAATCATAATATTTGTCATCATCATATTTAAAATCTTCTATGCCTAACAGCTGTTTTATTATTTCTTTTACTTCTATAGCTGAAATTACATACTTCTTAATATCTTTGTTATATTCTATGTTGCTTTCGGATAATATTTTATAATATTCACAAACTTCTAGCATATTAGCAGGTTTTAAATTCTCTGGATTTTCAAAATCTGGAACATCAAGTTCACAAAAATAACGAATTTTTTTTTGCCAAAACTGTTCTACATCATAAGAATTTTCTTCTTGCTTAAGAATAGTATTGTCAACATCTCTCTTTTTACACGCAGAAAATGAACTCATAATTAAAAATACACTAAAAATTATCAAACAAAATTTCTTAATCATAAACCACACTCCACAATAAATTACTTTGTAAACATTTTTAAAATTTGCGTCTTTTTTTACAAGCCCTATAAACATTAATTAATACAGACACAGTTACGCAGAATAGCAATAATGCAGGTATGAACCACTTATTATCGTCATCATTAAGACTCATAATTTTTACCCACTCAGAGTCAATGCATTTATTAATTTCAGGCGATAAATATAAAAAGCTTTCTGATTGTTTTAAAATTTCATCATCCGGGTACGCAATTTTATTGTTTTTGGTTTCATCATCTAGCAATTTAAATGCACCTTTATTTGGAGTAGAATAACCAGTGT
>CAYPLT010000058.1:0-6491 GCA_964411695.1 uncultured Candidatus Soleaferrea sp. | reverse complement strand
AATCACCCCTTATAGGGGTGGAGCAAACCACCGGTTGAACCGGTGGTTTTGATTTGCTCAATATTACTTTACTACTAGATAAAAATCTAAAAAAATTAAAAAAAATTTTTCTTTGTTGCACTTTAAAGTACAACTTTTTTTAATTTTGTAGGTTATAGTGAGGGGTAGTTTGTTTTTTGTATTATATTTAATAAAAAGGTAAAATTATGGCTAAATTTAATTTGAATAATTTGTTCAAAAAATCAAAACCATGCAATGGTATTAATTTAACGCAAACCTGCAATGCATACACTAATAGTTTTTCAAACCTATTCAGCGCTAGTTCGTTTAATTCAGAAGTCTTTAATTCTGTGCGTACTTCTGTGCCCATAATAGATGCTGCTTTAAACAAACTTGTTCGTCTTCTTGGGTCTTTTGAAGTTATAACCTGCGACCCGATAGCTCAAAAACCTTTAAATACATTTTTAAAAAATGTAAAAGTCAATTCACATTCTTCAGGAATAGACAGCTTCATAGCTTGCTTTTTTGACAGCATGTTAACCTATGGCAACGCTATCGGTGAAATTGTTTTGAATTTAGAAAAAACAGACATCGTTGCGCTGTACAATTCATCTCTCAAAAATATTCAAATCTCTACGACAAATAACCCACTAGAACCTGTTTTTTTGGCTCAACATGGCGCATCTTTTGTACCCGTAAAGTTTCCGCAACTTATTTTATTTTCTGCGCTAAACCCAAAGCCTGGTCAAATTAAAGGAACATCAATTTTAGAAGGTTTGCCTTTCATTACAGATATTCTTTTAAAAATTTATAAATCTATTGCTCTAAATTTTGAAAGAATTGGAAAATTGAAGTTCGCTTTAAATTATAATCCACCACCTAATGTTGATATTATGAATGCAAAATCTATTGCTGATTCAATTGCTAAAGAATGGGCTGGCGTTATGAACCCACCTTCTGGTACAACAAAAGATTTAATTGCAATTGGTGACCTGGACATTAAAGTAATAGGCTCTGATAATCAGGCTTTAGACACTAATACGCCAGTAAGGCAAATGTTAGAGCAAATAGTGGCAAAAACTGGTATACCACCATTTTTACTAGGGCTATCTTGGTCTACATCTGAAAGAATGAGTAAGCAACAAGCTGAGATTTTAACAAGTGAAATTGAAGGTTACAGAAGAATTATTTCACCAACAATATCTAAAATTGTTAATTTTTGGCTTAAACTAAATGGTTTTTCTCAGTCTCACCAAATTTCTTGGAATGCAATTCACTTACATGATGAAGTAGAATCTTCAAGAGCTGCTTTACTGGCAGCTCAAGCAAACAAAATTAATAGTTTAATTTAATAATTTTAATCTCAAAAACCAACTTTACCCCTCATTTATTTTTAATTTAAAGCTATTTACAAAAAGCAAAACGAAAGGATTTTATTTATGAAATACGCTCAAATCATCAAGAATGCTTCTAAAATCAAAAACGTTTCACAAGAAACATTAAATCAAATTAATAAATTTTCTCGTCGCCCTTTAAGTAGTGATGAAGTTTATGTGTTTGATATGATTTTATGTGACAATGAAGTAGACAGAGACAACGAGCGTTTCTCTGACGATTCTTTAGAAACATTAAAAAATATGTTCATAGGCAAAACTGGAATTTTTGACCATGTTCCTACGGGTTCTAACCAAACTTCTCGCATATTTTTTTGTGAAGTTGTAACTGACAATTCAAAATTAAATTCTGTTGGGCAAGCTTATAAATATCTACATGCAAAAGCTTATATGGTAGTTTCTGAAAAAAACAAAGATTTAATTTTAGAGATTGATGCTGGAATAAAAAAAGAAATCAGTGTGGGTTGTGCTGTAAAATCTAAAATATGTTCAATCTGTGGGCAAGACAATAAAATTTCTAGATGTGCTCATACTCCAGGTAAAGAGTATATGGTAGACGGAAAATCTTTAACCTGTTTTCTTTCTCTTGAAGAGCCCTTAGATGCTTATGAATGGTCTTTTGTTGCTGTACCTGCTCAAATAAATGCAGGCATAATTAAAAACTTTATTCAAAATCATTCACTCAAAAAGGTTGAAAATTTTCAAACCATAGAAGAAACCGACTTTTCAGAGCTCAAAAAATCTATGAACAAGGTTTTAGAGTCTTCTCAGCCATGTTTTATTTCTAGTCAGTCTTTAAAATCTTTGGTAACTCACATTAAACATTTAGAAGCTAACGTCAGCGTTTATAATGACTGTTTAAACACTTTGAAATCAGATGTCACTAAGATGCTTGTAATTTCTCAGCCACTTCTTTCATCTGGTTCAATTAAGCAAATTGTAGATGGCCTTTCTTATGATGAGCTAAAAAAATTTAAAACAGATCTTTCGTTAGCATTAAAAGATAAACCTTCTACCCCTCAATTAACACCGGTAATTGAATCTCAAAAAGATGAACCATCTTTGCCAAATTCTGTTTTTACGCTTTAACAACACACGTTGTTTAACGCTTTTTGTATATAAATAGTTTAGTATTTAAAAAAGGAGAATATTAGATATGAGTGTAAGTTTTAATGGAATAAATTCTACAATTGTCACTTTTATGGCATCTGGAGACATTGCAGTTGGTGACCTGGTAAGCGTTTGTGAAAATTCTACTGTTAAAAAATCTGGCGACAACGAACCTTTTATAGGAATTTGTACAAGCGTTCAGAATGATTTAGTTGCTGTACAAATTTCTGGATTTGCCACAATTAAAATTAATTCTACAGAAAATGTGAAATATGGTCTGCAGAATTTTGTTTCAGATGAAAACAGTAGCTTAAAAATTGGTAAAAATGAAGAAACTGGTGCAATTCCTCTTAATGTTATATCCATTGATGCTACAGAATCCACTGTTTCTGTGTTTTTATAAAAAAATTTTTACATTTAAAATAAAAAATTAAAATAGGAGTAAAATTATGACTAATTATAAAAATGTTAAGCTTGAAAAAAGTATGTATAACATATCAGGTAAATCTTTTACTGAAATATTAGAATCAGTTGACCCTTCAAGTAATTACAGCAATAACCCAGAAGAAAATTTAGATGCTTATGGTCGACAACTAAAACGGTTTAATATAAAAATTTCTGGTAACAGATGCGATACTGTTGAAAAATTCTTTTCTTCTTCAGAGTGTTCAACCCTCTTTCCAGAATATGTGCTGAGAGCAGTAAATTCTGGTGCCAACTCCGAAATGATTTTAAACAATATAATTGCAGCCAAGACCTACATTAATTCTCTAGATTACCGCACAATATCTTGTGATGCAGAAGACAATTTTAAAGAGCTTAAAAATATTGCTGAAGGGGCGCAAATGCCAGAAACAAGAATTTCTTTAAAACCAAATTTAGTTAAGCTTACAAAGTCTGGTAGAATGCTGGTTTCATCTTATGAAGCGTTAAAATCTCAAAAAATTGATGTTTTTACTGTGGCGTTAAAACAAATTGGTAATCACATTGCTACCTCTCAGCTAAGCCGAGCAATAGATGTTTTAATTAACGGTGACGGAAATGGAAATAAAGCTGAGGTTTTAAATGTTGTAAAAACATCTAAATCTGACAGTGTACCAATTAAATATGGCGACCTGATTAATTTATGGGCACTTTTTACAGATGATTTTAAGATGAACACTATGCTTGTTTCACCCAAAACAATGACTTACTTACTACAAATAGAAGAATTTAAAAACCCAAATACCGGGCTTAATTTTCAAAAAACAGGTGAACTTTCTACACCTCTTGGTGCTAACTTATATAAATCTTCTGTAGTGCCTAACAACGTAATTGTTGCGCTTGACAAAAATTATGCCTTAGAAATGGTCTGCTATGGTGACATAACTGTTGAACATGACAAATTAATTGAGCGTCAACTAGAGCGCGCTGCAATTACTGCTACATATGGTTTTTCAAAAATTTGCCCTAATGCAGTTAAAGTTCTTAAATTCACAGATGTTTAATTTTTTTCAGTTAGATTCAGGGAAATTTAAAAAAGCTTTACAACAAGACTAGAAAAGAAAAAAACTAAAAGAACTTACCCAAAAACTTGAAAAAGAAAAAATTCAAAAAGAAGGAGTCATAAGAATTGATTGAAGTAGAAAATGTTTTAATAAATTTCATGTCAATTTCTAACACATCTGAAGAAGAAGCCAAACCACACATTAACTTAATTAAAATTGCTACAGACTTTGTGAACAAAGCACTTAAACCTGGAGTAGATTCAAGTCAAGAAAACATCAATCTGCTTTCTATGCTTGCTGCTTCTATAGCTTACTACGAGTATGTTTTGGTTCAAGAAGCCAATAATTCAATTTTAGCTTTAAAAATTGGAGAAGCTTCTGCAAATTCTAATTTTAAAAATTCAATAAGTGCTGCAAAAAATTTAAGAGATAATTTTATGTCTTCTGCTAGTCACTTAATTTACCCACCTAATTTTATTTTTAGACCGGTGTAAATTTGAATTTTTTAATTCTAGCGTAATTTTAAAAATTAAATTTCAAAATCAAATGATTGAAGGTGAAGATCATCAGCGATTACATAAACCAAACCACAAAAATTATTTTAAATTACCTTACTCAAAAATTTGATGGTAGCTCAGACAATGAGCTATCAGAAATTATTTCAAAATTTAATAAAGCTAAAATTTCTACATCTAAACCATTAATTTCATTGGGTATTGATAAAATTTCAGTGTTACCAATTTCTCTAAATAATTACCTAAACAGTGATGATGAATCTGCTAATCACCAAGTAGATATGACACTTTCTTTTTCAATTTATGTTCCCTTAAAATTAGAATCGCTTACCTGTTATAAAATTTTTTATCAGCTTTCTGCTGCGTTAATTAATAATAACATTGGCATAAAATTTTCTAATATTACTTGCACAAAACCTGAATTTTTAAAGTCAAGCAATTGCTTTTTACTAACCGCATATTCTTCAATTTCAACTTTTCCACAAATTTAAATTAAATAAAAAATAAACGTCTCCTCTGGTATTTTACTAATTTTGCTAGCAATTAATTAAAATAAAAAATAAACCTCTCCTCTAGTATTTTACTAATTTTGCTAGCAATTAATTTAAAAAAAGGAAGAATGTATATGAACCAGTATTTAGATTTTTTTTCATCTTGTGCAATAGTAGCACCTGCTAAAACAGGTACGCCTTTCCAAATAAAAAAAATTACAAATTTTTATGAATTAATCAAAGAATTCGGCGATGAAACAGAAGAATATTGGTTAACATCAATTGCTAAAATTTTGTTTTTAAACAACGTTAAAACCATTTATTGCATTGCACCATCTGTCGGTTCTGAGCCAACTGCTGAAGATTTTAGCAAAGCTTTTCAAATTTTAAAATATTCAACTGGTTTCCATAAAATTATTTGTGGTTCAAATGATCCAGAAGTAATTTCAGCTTTAGTTAAATCTACAGATGATTATTCTTGTTGTCCTAGATTACTTTTTGCCGGGTTCCCTGACTCTGATGATGCTGATTTTCAAAATTTTTTAGATAAGGTTGCAGCTCACTACTTAATTTTAACCAATGTAAAATCTTCACCTGCCACAAATCCTTCGCTAAAATCTAGCGTATTTTCTGCTGCGGCACTTGCGGCGATGGTTGCTAAACCCAAATTACCAATCAAAAATTTAAGTGGCAGGTTAATAAACGGCATAATTCTTGCAAACGAATTTATTAACAACAAAACTGATAGTGTTGTTTTAAAAAATGGGTTATCTGTAATAAGTAATATTGATGATAAACCCGCTGTTTTTAAAGTTGTGCCCTCTAAGCCACTAAGCAAAGAAGTTACTGCAGACCTCAACGTTAATTTAATTTTAGACCTTATTTCAATTTCTGTATCAGATTTAATAAATAGTATTAAAAAAAATTCAGCTTTTAAATTTGTTTCTCACCGCTCTTTAGTGACTCAAGTTGTTCTTTTGCTTTCTTCTTTTAAAAAACTTAACCTAATTTTAAATTACGAGATGCCAAAAATCAGCTGTTCTTCTACTATTAATGTAACTTTTTCTATAAAGCCATCTTCTTTATTAAATTACCCATATATTTCAAGAACTATTTCTTGTTAAGCTTTCTTTTTTCAAGCAGTTTCTTTTAAAAATTAAAATCAAAAAGAGGTGAATAAAAATTTGCCTAATATTTCACTTTCGTCTTCTGATGATGCACACATAGAAATTAACGGCATAAAAATTGCAGCCATTCAAAGTTACAAAATCATCTCTAGAAACAATTTAAAAAATTTTAGTTTTAGTCAAGCAAATGATGAAAAACCTTTTTTTGTAACATTTTCTAAAATTCAAACGTTAAACAGCAATCTTAATTTTGAATTTTCTGCGTTTTCAGATTTTAACTTAGCCATTGTTAAGCCTAAACATCAAATAATTTTTTGTGGTTGCAATTGGGTCAACATTACGGAATCTACCTCTTTAGAAAAACCAA
>CAYPLT010000057.1:0-6714 GCA_964411695.1 uncultured Candidatus Soleaferrea sp. | reverse complement strand
TTTTAAGTGTTTTATCGAATAATAATGCAGATGCTGTTTTTGTTGATTTTTCTGCTAATACATCATTGCCTGCAAAAGCTTTAG
Source organism: uncultured Candidatus Soleaferrea sp. (assembly GCA_964411695.1). Taxonomy (GTDB): domain Bacteria; phylum Bacillota; class Clostridia; order Oscillospirales; family Ruminococcaceae; genus RGIG8779. The sequence goes on along the minus strand of CAYPLT010000057.1, from coordinate 6,630 downwards.
TAGAGATATATTTGGGGCGTAACTTTGATGTTGGGGATTATTCTACATATTGTATTTATGATGATGATGAAGGGTCGCATTTTGTTCGAAAAGATGATGTAAAAATAACATCGAATAGAAAAATAAGAGTTAGAACTAATTATGGTTGTGATTTTATGTTATTGAAAAAAAATAAAGCCAAGAACATAGAAGGTAAATTAAAAAATTTTGAAAAATAAGTTATTGTGTTTAATAAATAAAAGCTCATACGCACAAGGTTAATTTGAACCCTTGCAAGCGTATGAGTTTTTTAGTTGATTTTTAATAAACTCATAATGCACTAAGAAATAGGTAATGTGGTAAAATTATTGAAACTAAATTACGATTGTTATTGAAATTAATTTTAAAATATATTATGCAAATTGGGTATTTCATCATCATACACAGATTGTATGATGGATTTTATATAATTTAATTCTGAACAAAATTCAGATTTATCATTATATTTTAGTAATGAAATTAATCTAGCCGCTGAATAGGTTACAGTATCTAATTCTTGGTGGTTTACAAATGTATTAATAATTTCTTTTTCATTTTCCCAATTTTTTATAAATTTTTTAGTTTTTTCTTCTGCATCAATTGTATTGTTAATTTTTATGTCATATGTTATGTTATTAATTGTTTCAATAAATTGATTAGTTTTTCTTTTTAAATAAAACGGAAGATAAAATGCTGTAATTATTATTACAGATAATATAATTATACTTATTGTAAATCTCTTCATTATTCTACCACCTTTGGGATTAAAACATAATTATTTTTTTTGTCGCTAGTCATTAATAATACGTCGTTTAGTGATTGATTTTGAGATTTTAAAATGGATTCAATCCATTTTTCATCTTTATTACATAATTTTAAATTATCTCTAACAATTACACCACCACTCACAACAACAAATTGTGGTTCTACATTATTTTCAGGAGTATCTGGAATGTTTAGCAATTGGTTATTAGGGTTCCTTGCTGGAAATTTCTGATAAACACTTAACGAACCATTAGTTTCTAGTATTGCTAACTCTACATCTCTGATATCAAAAATTTGTTGTTGCCTTAATTGAGATATTAAATCATCAATCGACATTCTAAGTTCAACTAAAAGTTGTTGGTTTATAATTCCGTTATTAATTATGGTTTGAGGTCTACCAGAAACTATGTTTCTGGTTTTGGCAGACTTCATGCAAGTAAAAGAAAGAATTACTTCAAAACATATTAATGAAAGTAAAGGAACTATGCCATATATTAATGGTATTGATGTTTCTTGTATAGGTAAAATAGATATATTGGAAAGTAAAATTGTTGTAACTAGTTCTGAAGTTTGTAATTCGCCAACTTGCCTTTTGCCCATTAGTCTTATGCCCAAAATTACAATAATGTACAAAATTAATGTTCTCATGAAAACTATAGACATTATAAATCACATGCTTTCTTATTAAAAGTTTAATAATTAAAATATTATAAATTTTAATTATAGTATTGTCTGAAAATTAAGTAAAATTCATGTGGTAAAAATTTTATCTTATTCGACATATTTCGACATACAATATTTACCAAAATAAATACAATTATATTTATAGAATATATTTAAAAAAGTAATTATTGTAAAATAGTAAAAGTTTAATTATTATTAAGTAAATGGAAAGCATAATTATAGAGGTGATATTTATGAAAGACGATGTTGATTTATATTGCGGAGAGATAAATTTATTTAAAAATAGGGAATTAAGTAATTTAGAATTTCATCAACGTGTATTATTTCAGGCTGCAGATGTTAAAGTGCCATTTTTAGAAAGATTTAAATTTTTAAGCATTTTTTATAATAACATAGAAGAGTTTTTTATGACTAGGGTGAGTTCACTTTATGAAGATAAATTTGATAGCAATAAAAATAAAGATGAGATTACCCATATGACGCCTAAAAAACAGATACATTTAATATGTGACAAAACTTTAGAATTATTTAATCAAAGCGATGTTATATATTTTGAGTTGATGGAAATTTTAAGAAATCAATATTTAGATTATATCGATATTAATGTTCTTGATGAAAATCAGAAAAAATATGTAGAAAACTTTTTTTATAATAATATTTTCCCTTTACTATCTCCTCAAATTATAGATAAGCATCATCCTTTTCCATTTTTAAAAAACAGAGGTATATATGTGTATGTAGAACTTAGAGATAAAAAGAAAGATGCTATTAAAGTTGGAATAATACCTGTTCCAGAAACATTTAACAGTATGTTTTTTCTTAAAAGTTTTAATAATAGTAATATTAAAAAATTTATCTTGATAGAAGATATTGTTTTATATTTTGCTGATAGACTTTTTAATAAATATAAATTGATTTCAAAGGCTATTTTTGAAATAACAAGAAAAACTGCCGAGAAACCAGACGAAGAAATTGAAAATCAGTATGGAGACATGAAGCAAATTATGTCTCAGTTACTAAAAAAAAGAAAGGGATTATTTCCAGTAAAAATAAGTTTAAGAAAATGTAAGGATGTAGAGAATGTATCAAATTATTTAGTAAAAAAGCTTGCAATAGAGAGGAAGCAAATTTTTGTTACTAGAACTCCATTAAATATTGCGTTTATATCTCAAATTATAAAAATATTTGATGCCTATGATTACGAAAATTTATTTTATCCAAGAGTACATCCTAAAAAAAATATCTATCTTATGAAGTCATCTATGATTGATGAAGTCATGAAACATGACATTTTATTTCATTATCCATTTGAAAGTATGGCAATGTTTACAAAATTATTAGACCAAGCTGCTCAAGATGCCGATGTTGTTTCAATAAAAATGACTTTATATAGGGTTGCACCTAATTCGCAAATTGTTTCAATTTTAAAAAAAGCTTCAGACAATGGAAAAGATGTTTTGGTAATTGTAGAATTAAAAGCAAGATTTGATGAACAAAATAACATAGGTTGGGCAACTGCTTTAGAAGAAGCAGGATGTAAAGTAATATATGGGTTAGAAAATTATAAAATACATGCTAAGGTTTTGTTAATTACTCGCAAATATGGAAATAAAATACATTATATTTCGCAAATTGGTACAGGAAATTATAATGAAATTACAGCTAAAATTTACACAGACATGTGTTTAATAACATCAGATCAAAATATAGGGAAAGATATTTTAGATTTATTTAATAATATATGTGTTGGTAATTTACCTGAATTCAGTAGAACAATATTACCTTCGCCATTAGTTTTTAAACCTAAATTTTTGAAAATGGTAGAAGACGAAATTAAAAAATCTCAAGAAGGCGTACAAACGCAAATTATTATTAAATGTAATTCGTTAAGTGACAAAGACATTATGTTAGCATTAATAAAAGCGTCACAAGCAGGAGTTGAAATTCAGTTAATTGTGAGGGGTATTTGCTGCTTAATTCCGGGAGTACCTGGGTATACAGATAATATAAAAGTAAGAAGCATAGTGGGGCGTTATTTAGAACACTCAAGAATATTTTCATTCGGCGTAGGTGAAGATAGAAAATTATTTATATCTTCAGCTGATTTAATGAGTAGAAATACTGATGGAAGAGTAGAAGTAGTTTGCCCAATTCAAGATGAGAATATTAAATGTAGAATAATAAAAATACTTGATGTTTACTTGGCAGATAATGTTTTGGCTTATAAATTGTTGCCATCAGGTCTTTATGAGAAAATATTTAATGGAAATAACAAATGTTGTTGTAATAGCCAAGACGAGTTGCATAACATTTAAATAAAATCAAAAATTTAATTGTGAATATAATTTATTTATTGACTTTTAAAAAATTTTTAATATAATATTTAATATAGGGTTGTATGGTTTTTTTATGTGAAACTGGTTAATTTTGTAATTGTTGTCTTTTAATCACGTAATTATTATATTATTTATTTTGATAATTCAATATTAATTAAAATTAAAATGATGGGAGAGAGTGTTGTTGGGAAAAAGTTATAAAAAGTCTACATTTTTTATTATTTTTGCTTTATTATTAGTTTTTGCATATTTAACGTTTTTTGGGTTAAGTTCTCAATTTGGAGATATCACTCATACTTACATTAAAGGTGCAAATAGCATTCGTTGGGGTATAGATATAAGAGGTGGAGTTGATGTTACTTTTACTCCACCAAAGGGTGTTAAGGCTACAAAAGAACAAATGGCATCAGCAGAAACAGTTATTAAGCAAAGGCTTGTAACTCAAAATATTACTGATTCTGAAGTGTATACGGATAATGATAAAAATAGAATTATAGTTCGCTTCCCTTGGAAAGAAAATGAAGAAAATTTTAACCCAGCTAAAGCGGTTAAAGAGCTAGGTGAAACAGCTCTTTTAACTTTTAGAGAAAGCGATGAAATTGATGACCAAGGTAAACCCAAAGGTGTAACAGCAAGTACTATAGTTTTGCAAGGCAGTGATATAAAATTAGCAGAAGATAAATTAGTTCAAAATGAGTCTGGAAAAACTGAGTCGATTGTGGCATTAACTTTAAATAGTGAAGGTACGGAAAAGTTTGCTAAAGCAACAGAAAAATTGGCTGGTAATGGGTCGATTTCTATTTGGATGGATGAGCAAATGATTAGTGCACCTAGAGTTAATTCCGTAATTTCAGATGGAAAAGCTTCTATTACTGGTAATTTTACGCCTCAAGAAGCTAAAAAATTAGCAAATCAAATTAATTCTGGTTCGCTTCCATTTAAACTTCAAACAGAAAATTTTAACACAATAAGTCCGATTTTAGGGTTAGGTGCTCGCGATGCAATGGTTATGGCAGGTATTATAGCTTGTGTTTGTGTTTCTGTATTTATGATAGTAGTTTACAGATTACCAGGGATAATAGCAGTGATTTCTTTGATGGGTCAAGTTACAGGTATGATAGCTTCTATAACAGGTTTTTTTGGCTTTATTCCAAGCTTCACGTTAACTTTACCGGGTATAGCTGGTATAATTTTAGCTATAGGTATGGGAGTAGATTCTAATGTTATTACTTTTGAAAGAATCAAAGAAGAATTAAGATCAGGTAAAAGTGTTAAAAGTGCTATTGATGTTGGGTATGAGAGAGCATTTAATGCAATTTTAGACGGTAATGTCACGGTTATTATTGTAGCTTCTATTTTAATGGGAGCATTTGGACCGCCTTCAAGTTTTTTTGTTAAAATATTCAAACCAATATTTGTTTTATTCGGAGCAGCTCCGGTAGGTTCAATTTATTCTTTTGGGTACACACTTTTGGTAGGAGTTGTACTTAACTTTGTTTTAGGTGTTAATGCTTCTAAATTGATGTTAAAGTCGATTAGTAGTTTTAAGATTTTGAGAAATAAAGCATTTTATGGTTACAAAAATAAAAATGAATAAATTTTAACATTAATTTTAATGAAAAGGAAGGTGCAGATGAATAACATGAATATTAATTTTATAGGTAATAAAAATAAATATTTTGTTTTTTCTATCTCGTTAATTGTTTTAATAATTGTAGTAACAATAATAAATGGTGTTGGCTTAGATATTCAGTTTCAAGGAGGATACATTTTTACATACTCTTATGAAGGAGAAATTGATAAAGATAGATTAGAAACAGAGATAGCCAGAGAGTTAAATAAACAAGTTAATGTACAAAAAACTCAAGATTTAGGTAGTGGATTAAATAAAATAGTTGTTTCATTTGGTGCTAATAAATCTTTAGACAGTAGTTTACAAAAGAAATTAGATAATCTTTTTAACAGTAAATTTGCTGATAATAAGTTTAAAGAAATACAGATTAATAATGTTGACCCAACTGTGGGTAAAGAGTTTTTCATAAAATGTATGGTAGCAGTATTGGTAGCAGTGTTATTAATGATTGTATATATTGCTTTTAGGTTTAAAAAAGTTGGAGGTTGGTTAGCGGGTGCAACGGCTATAGTAGCACTTATTCACGATGTTATTATGATTTATGGTACGTTTGTTATATTAAAAATGCCAATTAATGACTTTTTTATAGCAGGTGCTTTGTTGATACTTGGTTATTCAGTAAATGACACAATAGTAATTTACGACCGTATTAGAGAAAATAAAAAGAAATATGGTTCTAAGATGAAGTTTGATGAACTAGTAAATTTGAGTATTAATCAATCTTTTATGAGAACAATTAATACAACAGTTACCACAGTTCTTTCTATTGTTGTTATTTTAGTGGTTGCTTATTTACATGGTGTCAATAGCATAATTTCATTTATGTTACCGATTATGGTTGGTATGATATCAGGTACTTATTCAACTATATGTATAGCTGGACCTTTGTGGGTTATTTTAAAGAACAAAAAGAAATCTAAGAAGGTTAAAAAAACTCTGGTTGAAGAAAATTAAAAAAGGATTTAAATGGTATAATAGGTGGTATTTATGAAGATAACAATTGAATTAGCTTTGTATTTTGAATATCGATGAGGCATCATACAAAGCTTGATAATGTATATCTCATCGGTTGACATTGAGGGTATGGTATTATTATGTTTATACCTTATTTTGTTGACCGATTTTTTAGTTTTAAAGCTGTAGATGGTGTTTTCTGCAGCTTTTTTGTTTTAATAATTTTTAGGAGGTAAAATT
>CAYPLT010000056.1:0-6833 GCA_964411695.1 uncultured Candidatus Soleaferrea sp. | reverse complement strand
GAGCGGCATGGCTTTCCCTTGTCTGAAACTGCGCCACGAGATATTACAACTTTCCTATTACAATTTCCGATGTTGTGGGGTTGACGGGGGATAAAAAAAAAATGCTATCATAAAACGTCATGTACCGTAAAAGGTTCGTTTGTATCTGAACAGAGGTTCGTCTGGATGGACGGGCTAATGCGAGGAAAGGATTTCTAATCGGAGACAGGCGTTGTATTCACTTCGCATTTCGAGTTGAACGCGAGAGAAGGAGACAAAATGGCGAAAGAAAAAGTTGGAAAACAAGAGATGAAAGATTCTATTTCATTTGGATGGAAGCTCTTCAGGTAACATATGGTAACATATGGGTAGTACACTAGGATTGTAAACTTCAATGGTAGCGAGGAGTTAAGATATGGATAAGCAGTTTGAGACTCCAGGATTCTATTTCCAATGGCATTTTCTTGAGGCGTGTAACCTCAGGTGTCGGCATTGTTATCAGAAAGGCGTTTCGCTTTGTCGTTCAAACAGAATTATTATTGACAAGACGATTGAGGGAATTGAGAAAGCTTTGTCTGCATGGAACATTTCGGGACGAATTTCCATTACAGGTGGCGAACCTTTTTTGGAACTAGTTGTCCTCGCAGACATTTTGACCCGTTTGAATGCCATTGACAGGGTGTCTCATCTCGGTGTGTTGACAAATGGTACGTTGATCGATGCGAATGCTATCAATGTGTTGAAGTCCATCCATAAGTTGTGTGAGATTCAGATCTCGTTTGACGGATCAAGCGAATCACTACATGACGAGACTCGCGGTTTAGAATCGTTCAGTAGGGCGTTGTCGGGTCTGCGTTTGTTGACGCAGAATGGGATACCAACGACCATAATGTTCACTGCTACGCAGATCAATAAGCACGATATTTGTGGGATAATTGATTTTGCAGCAAGGGAGAATGTCTCGGCAATTACTATTGAACGATACACTCCTACTGCGGACAAAACGGATCCGTTGGCGTTGAGTGCTGATGATGTTCGTGATGTTTTTACAAATGTACTGCGTTACAAGCAAAGGCTGAAGGATGCAGGATGTTCACTGAGGATTCGAACATGTAGACCTTTGTGGAATCTAATAGAAGATGACGTGGGGGGCATTTGTCCTGTAGGGTATTCGTGTCTGACTATTATGCACGATGGGACACTATATCCATGTCGTAGGCTACCAATCCCGCTTGGTACCATACAAGACGATGGCATTTTCAAGGTTTGGTATTCGTCTTCTGTTCTGCGTCAGTTACGTAAACGACAGAATGTTGTCGGATGTTCGAAGTGTAGGCACGAACACCTTTGTGGAGGATGCCGTGCGGCGGCTTATGCAGTGACGGGAAGTTATATGGAACATGATCCCATGTGCTGGAAAGGCAAGTGAAATGAATGGTACGCTCAAATTGTCCGAGGATTATCTTCTCCAAAAACGCGATGTGTCTGACGGAGATGATTTCTTGTTTAACATACAAAACGGTAGTGTGTATAAGTTAAACGCATCGACTTATGACTTCCTGTCGCTTTGCGATGGAACGCTGGATTATGATACCGTTATTCAAAAGTTTTGTGCGAACTATTTGGTCTCGCTCGAGGTGGCGAAATCGGATTTCGCCCCAATGGTAAAACAATGGATTGAGATGCGAATCTTGATTTTAGGTTAGTAGACACTTCATGGTGAGGTGTTGCCTAAACAAACGAACGAAACGGAGTAAGTATGAAACTCTACGAAAAACCCGTGTTTACCTTGTGCGAGGGTGCGATTGTTCCGGAGAAGCTCTGGGGCAACAATCCTGCGTCCAAGTGGTGCTTTGGCTGCACGAATTGCAACTGCAATTGATTGAAGGATCAACGGCGGGAGCGTTGATGTGTTTGCAACGGTGAAAAACCGTTGTAAACACACTTTGATAAACGGAGGTTAGAATGTATTTTGATTCCCATGTCCATATTGGATGTCCTAAGGCTATACCGACATCAGAGCAGAAAAATTGGTTGGGTTATTCGGGATATGTGAAGACGTCTCCTGAAAAATTTATCAAGACGGCTTTGGCGCGTTCTGTGGTAAGGGCATTGGCATTCCCATTCCCGTTCGCTGAGTGTGGCGTTGAAAAATTAAACGCGGAAATTATTAAGACAGCTCAGAAGTATCCGTATTTCTTTACTCCGCTCTTACTTTCGTCGACGGTCAAGGAATTGGAGCCTTTTCTTGATGTCTACGTTGGGGTTAAGGGGCATTTTTATCTCCAAGGGCGTGATGTACTCCCCGATGCGGAAATGTTAGAGTTCCTTGAAGAAAATGGAAAAGTTTATATGTTCCATGCACACTTCCATTCATGGGAGAAGTACGTGAAGTTTATAACGAGTAATTTTAGAAAATTGAAAATCGTTATTGCTCACGGTGCTCGTTTGCCAGATTTCCTAAAAGTTAATCCTTTAGATTGGATTGACACAATCCATTCGTGGATTCCAAGACGAGTGCAGACTAATGTATATTTTGAGACATCAAACATTCGGTCTCCGTCGGTGATTCGAAAAATGGTCGATAGGTTTGGGAGTGAGCATATATTGTGGGGTAGCGATTATCCATATGCATATGAGCAAGGCGAGGATGTCTTGCAAGCAGAGATTGATACTGTAGAAAAGGCAATAGGCGATTTGCCGCAAGCCGAAATGATTAGGAACCAAAATTTTAGGCGATTGTACTTGTCTGAAGATATTACGATCACGTATGCGACAACGAATGATACAGGGGAATTGGGAACAATTCTTTCAAACATTTCCAAAGAGGATTCTAAATACTTAGCATTACATTTGAAAATGGCATATATTAAAGATCGTATTAGGAAGGCGTCCCACATACTAGTTGCAAGGGTTGGTAGTAATCGCATTGTGGGATTCCTCCGATGGTCAGATCGGTCAAATGGTTCCATGATGATTGAAGAGCTATATGTACATCCTAATTTCAGAGGTAAAGGTGTTGCACAGAAGTTGGTTCGGAATTTGTGCTCTTCCTTTAAGCACGCAAACGCCAAAAGTTTTGCGGAAAATAGATCCGTGGCGTATGTGTTTCAGAACCAAGGTTTCACGCCTAGATATACACCAAAAGGGACAATGATAAACTGGCGGAAGGATATGAAATGAAAAGTTACCGTGTCGGAATCTCCCATGCTGCCGCATCGCTCTTTAATATGATCAAGGAAATGATGGGGAAGGATTTGGAGCTTAGGCGAATCACGAAGACGGCATCATTGTTGTGCGAATGTGGCTTTAGGTCTCCGTTCCTCTTTAATGAATTAGCAGCCCGTTGTGTTAGAGCACAATATAGCGATGGTGGGTGGGTTGCTACAGTGGATACAATGTGGAATATACGATTCCTCTCATTGTATGACACCGCATTGTATAGTGAATCGATTTTAAAAGGAATATGGTATCTACGCAATAACACGTCGGCAATAGGGTTGTGGGGGAGATCAAAAAGAGATTTTGACAGAATTCCTGTCTCGGGGATTATGCTAAGTAGGATCCGGAATCTCGCTTCAAAGGATAAGTTAAAACGGTTTGAACAGTTATGGATTGATGAGTTTGGTTCATTAACATACAAAGCGGCTTACTCGTTGATGGCATTTAAAGATAATGATTACTCGCCGGAAGAACCGGATTTGATACTCAAAACGATTCGATGGGTGGAGATGAATCAACGAGATGATGGTTCATTCGGACCATGGAAAAATCACCCTGCTGCAAGCGATACGTATTGTACGGCGATAGCTCTTTTGGGCATGCTTACATATCCCGCATTGACATCAAAGATCAGTGTCGTGCGAGCAAGTGAATGGCTTCTAAGAACGCAGTTGCCATCTGGCATCTGGCCGTTCCATGAAATTGAGGATGGTAGTAGTTGGGCGTTGAGGGCTCTTGTGGAAGCTAAAAGGCTTGGATACATTTCATGAGGATTCTATTGACATATCCAACGCCCGACGTTTGTAAGGATTATCGATTTGGATATTCGTTACTGCTCTTGTATGTGGCAAGTGCTTTGAGAGAGCATGGACATGATATCGGTTTACTTGACTATTCTTGTGAGCGATTTACCGAAGAGAGTTTTAGAATTGCGATGTCGGATGTGGATATCCTCCTAATGGAGATCGATGCATTTCCTCTCAAGCGATCAACGAATATCAGAAGTGCGGAGAAAATCGCTGCCGTAGCAAAAGAGTGTGCGCCTATGGTTCCGATATTGGCAATCGGGAAGCAATGTACTTTGCTCGGGAAACCTATTTCTTTTGCCGATACGACGATTTCTGGTGACTCGGAAACTTTTGTTTGCGAGATCGTGGAGCGATTGGATCGTAAATCATATAAATCGTATTATAATGCCGGTACGATTTCCGAATTGGATAAATTGCCTGTTCCTGCATACGATTTACTTTCCAGTAATCAGATTGGAGGACAGACTGTCAGTAGGGACATGCACTTACAACCATCGGGATTAATGGAAACTGCTAGAGGGTGTCCTGGCGTTTGTACGTTCTGCCAGCGAAAAGGATGGTCTCATGGGGTACAGTATTTCAGCATGGAGAGAGTGTTGTCGGTATTTCGGACTCTTGTCGCTTCGGGAATAAGAAATATCTGGATAGTTGATGAAAATTTTGGGGCGGATTTAAGTCGAGCGAAGGAGTTGTTGAGGCGGCTGTCGGAAACGAATGACAGATCAAAAGTGAGGTTGTCGATTAGTTCGTGGGTGCAGATTGATAAAGAGTTTCTGGAATTAGCGTATGACGCTGGAGTTTCTATAATTAGTTTTGGTATTGAATCGGTGACAAGGAGGAACCAAGATTTTTACCGGAAGAGAATCGACACCGAGAAAACACGAGAAATTCTTGCATATGCTGATAAGATAGGGTTGTATACGGTTGGAAATTTCATAATTGGGTCACCTTATGATACCGAACAGACGATAGCGGAGAATTTATCATACGCGATGGATAGTGGTTTGGATATCGTCAACATCAAGATTCTAGACTATATGATTGGAGCCGAATTGCATCAGAAATTGCCTAGTCATTTGAGAGGGCAGATAGATGTTCATGCATGCAGAGAGCTTGGTTTGTGTAAATTCTCTCGTGTTGAATTAAAGCAGATTAGTATAAACTTTCAAAATCGGTTTAGAATCAGTCGAATCAAAAAAATGGAGCGCAAAATGAAGAAATTCGGGGCCCCATATTTTGAAAAATAGGAGAGAGCGTACTGGATGTCAAACTATTGAGTCAGCATGTTCCATGTGACCAACGCACATTCAAAGTCATCTTTCTTTTGTTTCCGTGGTGGAGGTGTCTATGCCTGGGATTTTGATTGATATTGGGAGGTGAATAAGTAGTACCGATATGGGAATGCGTTGTAAACCGTGTTCGATTTTAACGAGTACTTTTGTTCGCGGACATACGATCATGAAGCTACAGTATCTGACAATTTGCGATTCGACTTCATTACTCCATAAGATGTTGAAACGGGTATTGCAAGGTGATGCTCAGGCATGTTCTTTATTGGAGTTTCCTGGGACTATCTCATTCGTGAAATTGATAAGCATTATGGAAGGTTTAGAAACAACCTTACTATCGACGGAGAATTGGTCTGTTGGAGAATAACTTGCCATCCAGAGTATGATCCATTCAATAGTTGAAGGTAGTTGGAAAAGTAAATGAGGGTAGTATGTCATCAACGGTAAAAGAGTCTCTGATTTTGTATAGTTGGTTGTTGTCAGAATTACGAGTGGTAGTGGGGGAGAGGGCTAAAGAAATAACATCCCCCTCAATAATATTTGGAGATGCCGAAGGATCGATAGGGCTTACTTTTAATGGGAAGCCAGCGCATTTGGCTCGGAGTAATGTGCTGCATTTGATGGTTATAGCGTCGGAACTTGGAAGTTGTTATTCAATCCAACGGGTTTTTAGAGACGAACGTATCGAAACTCGATTTCATCTTTCAGAGTTTGATTTACTTGACATGATCTTCGTTCGTACAGAAATCGACGAGGCGATGGAGTTTATTGAAGCGTTGATTCGTCGTGTTCACAAACGGGCGGTGAAGAAGTTTGGTGTTAGTGTAGTAGCCCCTTTGTGTGAGAAGAGGTTTGAGCGAATACGTTGGCGTCAGGCGAGGTCGAATACGTATGTTGAGAATACCAACGACTTATCACACGTGGTGTTATTTGACGACCCGTATTTTGTAGTAAATTTGCCAAAGGGCCAGGTCTCTTGGGCACTTCGGGATTCTTCCGTCTGGGAAAAATGTTCCTTTAATCTTATTTTGCCCGTGGTAGGAGAAACCGCAGAGGGTGGCGAACGAGAACTTGACGGTCGGGCGATGATGCTTAAACTTGGTCATATTGGCCGTGTTAGACAATTGGGTTGGTATGCAAAGTCTCTCTCGCGTCTTCAAAGTCCAGTGACTTCGATTGGAATCGGGGTTGAGCGGCTAGCAATGTGGTTATTCAAGCGAACTGACATCGCAGATGTAAATTTGTTTTATCGGAAATTGGACTTTCCTGAACTATGAAGTTCATCAGAGCGTAGTGCCAACTCACTCAGAAAACCCGAGGCAAATTCCCATATGTCCCGTTTATGAGTGGTTGGTGCTCTCTTTGACTTCAAGAAGAAAGTGCCAACCTAACATAAAACGGGGCAGATGCTTTTATTACGAATCTGTATAACGCAAAGGTAAAAACAGGGAGAGAAGATAGTGTATGATCCTTTCTGTAGATAGTGTAAACTACTGTCTGTAAATTCACTTCAACGATGGAGAAGATAGAAGCA
>CAYPLT010000055.1:0-6856 GCA_964411695.1 uncultured Candidatus Soleaferrea sp. | reverse complement strand
TTTCTTTAGATTTATCATAATGATTTGCTATTACTCTTGTTCTGCAACCCATGTAAGCACCTTCTGTATTGTTGTCTCCTGATTTATAATATTTAGCATTGTACGGAGCATCTAAAAATGAAAAATTAGGAAACAATCTTTTAGCTGAAACTCTGCAAGCTAATTTAAAAAGATCATAGTTAGGGTCTCCCTCGTTAAAATTAACCCCTTCTTTAACTTTAAAGATATGAATTGGAAAAATTGGAGTTTCACCATTACCAAGACCTGCTTCAGCTGCTAGTAATAAATTTTTTATTATTAATCTTCCTTCACAAGAAGTGTCTGTTCCATAATTTAAAGAACTAAATGGTATCTGTGCACCTGCTCTAGAATGCATGGTATTCAAATTATGAATTAATGCCTCCATAGCTTGATACGTATCTCTATCTATTTCTTTCATCGAATTTTTAACAGCAAAATTCTGAATTTTTTGTGCTAAATCTTTGCCAAACTCCTCTGTTAATAACTTTAATTCTTCGGTATGATATTCTTCATCATAAAGTTTTGGGAATAAATCAAAATCTTCTTTAATTTTGTTTATAATTTTATTGGTTACATCTTCTGCATTATTTTCATCTATTAATAAACTAATAGCCTTAATTAAATTTTGCTTATAAATTGCTTTATAAGTTTTAGTTACACCCATCGCCATCGCAAAATCAAAATTCGGAATACTTTGTCCACCATGTTGATCATTTTGGTTAGATTGTATGGCTATGCAAGCCAATGCACTATAACTTTGTATGTGCGAAGGTTCTCTTAAAAAACCATGACCTGTAGAAAAACCATTTTTGAATAATTTTATTAAATCTATTTGGCAACATGTTGTTGTTAAATTATAAAAATCTAAATCATGTATGTGTATGTCACCACACCTATGAGCTTCAGAATGAGCAGGGTCTAAAACAAACATTTCACAAAATTGCTTAGAACCCTCTGAGCCATATTTAAGCATTGTGCCCATTGCCGTGTCACTGTCTATGTTGGCATTTTCACGCTTAACATCGTTGTCTGCAGCAGATTTAAAAGTCAAATCCTCATAAATTTTCATAAGACTTGTATTCATTTCACGTATTCTAGTCCTGTCTGCTCTATATAAAATATAATTTTTAGCAGTTTTAGCGTGCCCATTTTCAATTAACACTTTTTCTACAACATCTTGAATTTGTTCAACAGTTGGAATAACATTAGATAATTCTTCATCAATCTTATTTACAACTTCATCTGCCAATTTCAACGCCGTGTTATAATCACTACCTCCAACAGATTGAGCAGATTTAAAAATAGCTGATGTAATTTTTTCTATATTAAACGGTACTGTTCTACCATCACGTTTTGTAATTTTCGTTATCATTAACTTTACCCTCCGCACCATGTCCATGATTTATGAATTATTAATAAATAGTTATGAAAAGTCATAAAAAACTTTATAGATCGTAAATTTTAAGTATATTTTACTATAAAAAACAATATTAAAAAAACACAATATATTGTATGTGTTTTTTATGTACGTTTTATTATATCATATATATAGTATTTAATCAAGGGTTTTTATAAAACTTTTTCACTCCAATATGTGTAGTTTAAAATAACAAGCAAAAAACGAACCTGATGTAACACCAGTCTCATTTTTTATTCTTAAGAAGCATCTGTTGTGGCTAAATAATTAGGATTTTTGTATACGTCTGAAACTCTAAAACTTTTAATGACTTCGCTTGTAGTTGTTCCATCTTCTTTTTGTCATGCTACATATTTAGGTAATTTTATTGGTATTTCAAAAACTAAGTTACTATCTTCCCAATATAGCTTTTGAGCATCAGTTTCCAAGATTTGATATGTATTTTCTGATTGTAATATTTCATCATCTGATTTAAGAATATTTTCGCCTAAAGTTAAAATAAATAATACATTTTCATATGGTATTACTTCTGCAACTTGGCTAACAAAAAGTTCTAATGTAGAATATTCATAATCACTCATAGAATAACAATATACCTTTTTAAGTTCCTTTATCTCCTCTCCAAGCAGCTACTTTACCATACTTTGTATTAGAAACCATTTGTGTAGCATTTGCTCATTTATATTTATCATACCATTCATTCACATCTTCATATTCCGTATTATCTTGTACTTCCTCTAATTTAGTCGGATATGCTTGAATAACCATATAAGTTGATCTTTGTATTACATGCACCGCTGAATCAATTGCTGCAAATAATAATCTTCCTATATTTAATTCATTGTCTGTAATATTACTTGCTGTTTCAGTATTTATCATAAAACTACAATTTGAATCATCATAACTAACTGAAGCTATAAATTTTTGAGTTTGGAAGTATCACCCCAATATATGCGTTTACTGATCTTGGAATAACCAAATTATCTACAAGGATTAGTGAAATGAACCGTAATGGGATCGAATTTGAGAAGAAATCATACTGTAATTGCTTAATTTCTTTGGCTAAACTACTTTCTGCATCTATATCTGCACTTATAAAATATTTTCTTATTAAAATACGTTTACTCAATATCCCAATTATTAATAAAAAGCTTGAAATTTTAAACGTTTCCCTCAGTCAAACTAAAAAACTCTTTTTAATCTGAGCTTAATATAAACTTAGATCAAAAAGAGTAACTTTTATTTATCATTATCTAATTTCTTCATATTTGGCAGTTTATAATTCTCTCTTTTAGCTATTGTTACTGACTCATCAATAGTTTCTCCTTCTCTAAGCGGTCTAGCCATAATTACAAATCTTTGATCTTGCCTACCTTTTCCATAAGCTCTGGTACAAGTTGAAAAAGTAAAAATTTTATCACTTAAATAAACTTCTGAGCCATAATCATATATTGTTCTATTCATTGCCTCTTGTAGAATATACAATTTTTCACCTTCATTTAAGTTGGTAACATAATATTTAAATTCTTCTTCTGTGCAATAAACTGCAAAAATTTTTAATATTATATTTTCTTTCAATGTTGAAATATATATGTACGGTCTTTCTTTAGCATAATTGTAATCTAAATATGAATGAAACTGACTAAACATTATGTCTCTAAAATCGTTAATTTTAGGACCTTCAGGGTACGTTGGCAAACCTTTGTAATTTTCCCAGTTATGACCATTAATAACTGTATTTTCAGAAAAATTCTTTAGTTCATCAAATTTACAAAAAGAATCTACCCATATTACCCCTGGGAACCCATAAGCTTCATTTTTATTTTCAAAATGCCAATAATTTCTATTAGCATAATAATCTGTATTATTCTCATGTTGAACAATTGGGTAGTTTATGTTAGTTTTGGGTACATATATCCAGCCGACAACATCATTATTGCCACTGTCTTCTCTAAATTTTAATGCTAATTCTTTTAAATCCATTCCTTCTGCTAACGGTTCACTTGTTTTATAAGATTTACCCTTAAAATTTTTTATTGTTAAATATTCTTTATCCATCTTATCAGTTGTATATTTAGATGAGATTTCAAAAATTTTAAAAAATTCTTGTGGATAAACATCCCAAGCATCTGGAACCCAAACAGCATAAGCTCCTTTAAACATAAACGCAACTACTGTTGATATTAATCCTACTATTTTTACTATCTTTTTCATTAATTTTATATTCCTTTATCTAAAACTTCATTGACTAAAATTCCATTAATTTATTAATATATTCTTCTACAGAATCTATACTAATTCTTTTCTGAGTCATATCATCTCTTTTTCTAACAGTTACACAATTGTCTGTTTTAGAATCAAAATCATATGTAATACATATAGGTGTACCAATTTCATCTTGTCGTCTATATCTTTTACCTATAGAACCAGCTTCATCATACTCAACTGTAAATTTTTTAGACAATTTTTTATATAAACCTATTGCTTCATCTTTAAGTTTTTTAGAAAGAGGCAAAACTGCTGCTTTTACAGGTGCCAAAGCAGGATGCAACCTTAAAACCGTTCTTACATCATTTTTATCAATTGTCTCTTCATCATAAGCATCACATAAAAATGCCAAAGCAACCCTTTCAACCCCTAGAGATGGTTCAATAACATATGGAACATATCTTTCATTAGTTTCGCTGTCAAAATATTCCAACGACTTTTTACTATGGTTCATATGTTGAGTAAGGTCAAAATTTGTTCTGTCAGCTATTCCCCAAAGTTCTCCCCATCCAAACGGAAACAAAAATTCTATATCTGTAGTAGCGTTTGAGTAATGCGACAATTCTTCTTTCTCATGATCTCTTAATTTTATATTTTCAGACCTTAACCCTAGTGTCAACAAAAAGTTATAGCAATAATTCTTCCAATATTCAAACCATTCCAAATCAGTTCCTGGCTTACAGAAAAATTCCATTTCCATTTGTTCAAATTCTCTAGTTCTAAAAATAAAATTGCCAGGTGTTATTTCGTTTCTAAAAGACTTACCTATTTGACCAACTCCAAATGGAATCTTTTTTCTTCCGCTACGTTGTATGTTAGCAAAATTAATAAAAATTCCTTGAGCAGTTTCAGGCCTTAAAAATATCTCACTTTTGTTGTCTTCTGTTACACCTTGAAATGTTTTAAACATCAAGTTAAACTGCCTGATATCTGTAAAATCACAATTACCACAACTTGGGCAAGCAATTTTATGTTCAATAATGTACTCTTGCATTTTAGCGTTACTCCACCCGCTAACATTTTCACCTGAGGCATTTTCAATTAATTGGTCTGCTCTATAACGAGATTTACAGTTTTTGCAGTCCATTAACGGGTCAGAGAACCCACCAACATGCCCAGAAGCTACCCACACCTGAGGGTTCATTAAAATAGCAGAATCTAAACCAACATTATATTCAGATTCTTGAACAAACTTCTTCCACCAAGCTTTTTTAATATTATTTTTAAATTCAACTCCTAAAGGACCATAATCCCAAGTGTTAGCTAATCCTCCATAAATTTCCGAGCCAGAGTAAACATAACCTCTGTTTTTACATAAATTGATTATCTTATCAATTTTTTTTTCTGTATTTTCCATTTTTTGCTTCTCCTTTGAGTAAATTAGATTTTAATATTTTTAATTCATCATCAGTTAAATGTCTATAACTGCCAGGTTTTAACATCCCTAATTTTAAATTTCCAATAGAAATTCTTTTTAACCTTATAACTTCTAAACCCAGTGCTTCACACATTTTTCTTATCTGTCTATTCTTTCCTTCTGTAATGGTTATAAGAAATACCGATCTATTTTCTTCTTTAAATAAAACTTTAACCTGTGCAGGAAGAGTAAGACCAGCATCAATTTCTACCCCTAAAGCTAACCTTGAAACATGCTCGTCATTAATATTATTTCTTACAGTAACTCTATAAGTTTTAGATATTCCAGAACTAGGATGCATCATTAAATTAGCAAATTCTCCATCATTTGTAAAAAGCAACAAACCTTCAGAAACTTTATCTAACCTTCCTATTGGGTAAACTCTTTCTTTAACATCTAAAAGCAAGTCAATAACACATTTTCGTCCAAGCTCATCTTTAATAGTTGTAACATAACCTCTTGGTTTATACATCATTATATAAATTTTTTCATGCTTAGATTTTAATTCAACCCTTTTAGAACCGATATGAACAACATCTTTAGTGGGATTAATCTTCATACCTAAAGTAGCCAAATGCCCATTAATTTTTACTTTTCCACTAAGTATGGCTCTTTCTGCTTCACGCCTACTCATTATGCCATTTTCTGACAAAACCTTTTGAATTCTAATTTTTTCTTCCATTTTACTTAATTTAAACATTCCTTCATTTGATTTTTAAATATATATTAGTCAAAATTTTTACCGAATCTTGCTAAAATATTTTTGAAAAAACCTTTTTTTTCTTCAACAGCAACCTCTGTTACTGTAGTTATTGGCTCAGTTGCAACTTTAAAATTGTCAATATAATAATCTATTTCACCTACAACTTCACCTTTTTTAACTGGTGCAAATAAAAATTTTTTTAGTTTTACTTTGTGTTTCAACTTACTTTCTTCGCCACTTACTAACAAAATTTCTGCATCACAATTTTTTTCAATAGACACCCCAACTGTTTCGCCCCCAACTACCTTTAAATTGTTAACCGGAAGCTTGACTTTAGAGTCATATTTTAACACCTTTTCAAATGCTTGATTATATACATCTATGTGACTTTGACAAATATCTTCACTATTTAGAGTAACAACAATTAACCCTTTTCCATCTTTATATGCTGCAGAAACCAAACACCTTCCGGCATTATCTGTAAACCCAGTTTTTATACCTACACAATTTTCATATTGTTTTAATAATTTATTATGATTTTTTAAAGTCCTTTTATATGGAGGATTTCCATATTCTATTGTTTTGTATTGTTGACTACAAATTTCAGAAAAATCGCTGTTATTTAGTGCACATCTTGCAATTTTTGCTAAATCACTCGGAGTTGTATAGTGGTCATCTTCATCAAGCCCAGAAGTTGTAGAAAAATGTGTGTTACGGCATCCAATAGCCTCTGCACGTTCATTCATCATTTTTAAAAATTCACCTTTGCTACCGGCTATTCTTATAGCCGCTACCTCTGCAGCATCATTCCCGGACGGCAACAACATTCCAACAGCCAAAGCCCTTAAAGAAACCATATCACCTTCTAACAAACCCATAGAAGTTCCTTCAACTTTTATAGCACCAGGGTCAACTTCAAAATAATCATCTAATCCATCTTGTTCTAATGTAATTAATGCTGTCATTATTTTAGTAGTACTAGCCATTGCCATTTTTTTATTTTCATTTTTTCCATAAAGTAACCTGCCAG
>CAYPLT010000054.1:0-7054 GCA_964411695.1 uncultured Candidatus Soleaferrea sp. | reverse complement strand
TCGCATTTTGAAACGCCACGCCATTTATATGAGTTTGGTGTTAAAAATAATTTTAATAATATAAATTTTTTATCAGATTATATTATTAATAGAATGCAGAATATTACATTAGATGAAGCAAAAGATATTGTGGACCAATGTAAAAAAAATAATTATGAAATTATAAATTTTAATGATAAAAATTACCCAGACAGATTAAAAAACATATATTCGTCACCACTTATTCTTTATGTTGATGGCAACATTGAGAATTTAGATAATGTTCTGTCTATAGCTGTTATAGGTGCTAGAAAATGCTCTTATTATGCAAAAGAAGTAACTAAAATGTTTGTAAACAAAATGACAAAAAGTGGAATAACTATTATTAGTGGTATGGCTATTGGTATAGATGGTGTAGCGTTAAATGAGGCAATTAATAATGATGCTAGGGCGGTTGCTGTAATTGGGTGTGGTCTTGATGTAGATTACCCGATTCAAAATAGAGAGCTTAAAGAGGCAATGAAAAACAGAACAGATTGTTGTATTATTAGTGAATATCCTCCAGGAACGAGACCGTTTGCTTATAACTTCCCGGTAAGAAATAGAATAATGTCTGGTCTTAGCGTAGGCGTGTTGGTTGTTGAAGCTGGAGATAGAAGTGGCTCTTTGATTACTGCTAAAATTGCTGTGGAACAGGGTAAAGATGTTTATGGTGTGCCGAATAACATATTTTTTGAAAATAACTTAGGTACGCTTAATTTGTTAAAAGATGGAGCTACACTTGTAACTTCACCTGATGATATAATAAATCAATATAAATGGCAATATAAATTAAGTGATGTAAAAGAAGATAAAAAAGAAGTAATCGGTAATATTAATTTTGTAAAGACACAAGTAAACACTGAAGCAGAAAAAAATTTTGGAATAGGCAAAGCACAATTAAAAGATGATAAAAAAATTGAAAAATTATTGAAAAATTCAGAAGAATATAATTTAGAAGGTATTTTAAAACAGATATGTGATTTGCTTTATGAAAAAGGCAATCAAACAGTTGATGACATATCTGAAATTTTAAATGTTAATATTAGTGAAGTGTTGGTTAATATTACAGAACTGGAATTGATTGGTTGTATTAAAAGTTACCCTGGAATGAAGTATGGGGTAAATTAAATTAAAATGGAGGAACAAAATGTCGACACTTATAATTGTTGAGTCTCCTGTGAAGGCAAAAACTATAAAAAAATATTTAGGAAGTAAATATCAAGTTGTAGCGTCAAATGGGCATATACGAGATTTACCAAAATCGTCTATGGGTATTGATTTAGAAAATGATTTTGAGCCCAAATATATTACCATTAGAGGTAAAGCTGATGTTGTAAAAAAACTTAAAGAAAAACAAAAAAAATGTGACAAAGTTTATTTAGCTACAGACCCTGATAGAGAAGGGGAAGCAATATCTTGGCATCTTGCAAACCTATTAAAATTAAACCCTGATGATAAAATAAGAGTCACTTTTAATGAAATAACAAAAGGTGGCGTAAAAATTGGTATTAGTAATCCACGTAAAATAGACACAAATTTAGTAGATGCTCAGCAGGCAAGACGTGTTTTAGACAGAATAGTTGGTTATAAAATGAGTCCATTTTTGTGGAAGAAGATTAGACGTGGGCTTTCTGCCGGTAGGGTTCAATCAGTTGCCTTAAAAATGATAGTAGACAAAGAACGTGAAATTAGAAATTTTGTGCCTAAAGAATATTGGTCAATTAAAGCTGATTTGATATGTAAGGCATCTAAAAAATCTTTTGAATCTGTTTTGAACACTGTAAATGGCAAGAAAGCAGATATTAAAAATAAGCAACAGGCAGATGAAATATTAGAAAAATTAAAAGCTAATGATTTTATTGTGAAAAAAATAAAAATTGGCGAAAAAAAGGTTAAACCGTTGCCACCATTTACAACTTCTACTATGCAACAAGATGCATCTAATAAGCTAGGGTTTAGTGCAGCTAAAACTATGAGGGCAGCTCAAGAACTTTATGAAGGTCGAGAAATTAAATCTATTGGTGCAGTGGGTTTAATTACTTATATGAGAACAGACTCTTTAAGAATTTCAAACGAGGCACAAACTCAAGCAAGGCAATATGTTGAAAATAAATTCGGAAAAGATTATATACCTGAAAAAAATAATGTTTACAAATCAAAATCTTCTGCTCAAGATGCACATGAAGCTATAAGACCTACAAGTGTGGAATTGGAACCAGATAAAATTAAAGAAAGTTTAACAAATGACCAATACAAACTTTATAAATTAATTTGGAATAGATTTGTAGCTAGCCAAATGTCAAATGCTGTGTATGACACAATGTCTGTAGATATTGAAGTGAACAATAAGTATAATTTTAGAGCAAGTGGAAGGAATCTTAAATTTGCAGGGTACACTTTGATTTACAAAGATGCAGAGCAAGAAGATAAGAATGTTTTACCAAAACTCGAAGAAGGTGAAATTTTAAAGACTAAAAAAATTGAAGGTAAACAGCATTTTACTCAACCGCCAGCAAGATACACAGAAGCGTCATTGATAAAAGGGTTGGAAGAAAATGGCATAGGACGACCAAGTACTTATGCTCCAACAATTTCTACAATAACTCAAAGAGAGTATATTATTAAAGAAAACAAAAGTCTTATTCCTACCGATTTGGGTGAAATTGTTAGTGACTTAATAAATTATAATTTTTCTAACATAATTAATGTAGATTTTACAGCTCAAATGGAAAATGAGTTAGATATGATTGCTGAGGGAAGTTTGAAGTGGAAAGATGCAATAAAAACTTTTTATGATGATTTTTCTCAAACGTTAGATAAAGCAAACGAAAATGACGATGGTAAAAAAATATTAGTGCCAAGTGAACAAACAGATATTAAATGTGAACTATGTGGTTCGCCGATGGCAATAAAACACAGTAAATTTGGTAAGTTTTTGGCTTGCACTAAATTCCCGGATTGCAGGAATACAAAAAAATTAGAAAAAGAAACAAACGGTAAATGTCCGGTTTGTGGCGGAAGAATTATGGTTAGAACATCTAAAAATAAAAAAACTTATTATGGTTGTGAAAATGCACCTAAATGTAATTTTATGACTTGGGACTTGCCGGTTAGTGATGTTTGTCCAAAATGCAGTAATACAATGTTTAAAAAGAAGGGTAAAAATGGTAAAATTTATTGCTTAAAAAGTGGTTGCGATTTTGTTAAGTCATAGGTTAAATAATTAATTTTAATCAAAAATTCTAGGAGAGAAAAATGAATAAAGTAGTTAACGTTGTTGGTGCAGGGCTTGCAGGTTGTGAAGCAGCTTGGTATTTAGCAAACCATGGAATAAAAGTTAATTTGTATGAAATGAAACCTAATAAGTATACACCAGCACATAAATATGATGGTTTTGCAGAGTTAATTTGTTCAAATTCATTAAAAGCTATGAGGTTAGAATCAGCAGCTGGTTTGTTAAAAGAAGAAATGAGAATGCTTGGCTCAATTGTTATGGAGGCTGCAAAAGAAACAGCAGTAGCTGCCGGCGGTGCTTTAGCAGTTGACCGAGAAAAATTCTCAGATTATATTACTAAAAAAATTGTTTCACATGAAAATATCAAAGTTGTAAGAGAAGAGGTTAAAGAAATACCGGATGGGTATGTCATAATTGCATCAGGGCCACTTACGTCTGAGGCATTAGCTCAGAGCATAGCAAGGCGATTAAAGAATCAATATTTGCATTTTGTAGATGCTGTGGCGCCTATTATTTTAGCTGAGACCATTGACAGAACAAAAGTTTTTATGTCTGCGCGTTATAACCGTGGTGGAGATGATTATATAAATTGCCCGCTGAAAGAGGAAGAATATAAAAATTTCTATAATGAATTGATTAATGCGCAAACAGTAACTTTAAGAGATTTTGAGTGCGAAAAAGTTTATGAAAGCTGTATGCCGGTAGAAGTTATGGCAAAACGTGGTTATGATACACTAAGGTTTGGGCCGTTAAAACCAGTTGGCTTAATTAACCCACTTACAGGTAAAAGACCATTTGCTGTAGTTCAACTTAGATGTGAAAACATAGGCCAAATTTTATATAATATGGTTGGTTTTCAGACTAATTTAAAATTTAGCGAACAAAAAAGAGTTTTTTCTATGATTCCAGGGTTAGAAAATGCAGAGTTTGTAAGGTATGGAGTTTTGCATCTTAACACATTTATAGACAGCCCACATAATTTAGATGAATATTTAAGATTAAAAAATGATGATAAAATTTTTTTGGCAGGTCAAATTACCGGCGTAGAAGGTTATGTAGAATCAGCTTCATGCGGTGTTTACACAGCAATGAATTTATGCCGTATTTTGAATAATTTGAAACCTCTGAGATTGCCAAATTACACAATGATGGGTTCATTGTATAGTTACCTTAATAATCAAGATGTTAAAGATTTTCAGCCTATGGGAGCTAACATGGGAATATTGCCACAGATGGAGCTAACCAAAGAAGAAGCTAAAAATAAACAATTAAAATATGAACGCTATTCTAAAAGAGCTATTGATAGTATGAAAAAATTTATAGAAGAAAATAAAATTATTTAAATAATAGCGGAATTTTACAATGGTAGAAAAGTTAGCAGTTAATGATGGTAAAAAAGAATTTATAGAAGTAGATGGCTGTGAATATAGTAGGTTGCCCATAAAAACTAAAGTTGTTATGAATGATGGCCGATATTAATGTTTTAGGTGGGAATATTTTAGGTGCGTCTAGCAGCGATTTAAACAGAGAAAGATTAGCTGAGATTTTAAAAAACAACCCACTTGGTCAGTGCAGAGAGCAAACACCTATGGGCATTATAAGAAAAATTTCAGAATAAGCTAATAATTGAAAGGAATGAAAAATAATGGTAATTATTGTTGATGCATTTGGTGGTGACAATGCACCAGTAGAAATTTTAAAAGGTTGTGCAATGGCAGTTGAAGATTTTGACATAAACATAATTGTTACTGGTGATGAAAATATTATTAAACAAGAAGCTGAGAAAAATAACATTAATTTAAAAAATATAAAAATTGTTAATAGTTCATCAGTTTTGCCGGTGTGTGAAGAGCCAACTCAGATTTTGAAAAAATATTCTGATTCAAGTATGGCAGTAGGCTTAAATTTATTGGCAAATGGGGAAGGTGATGCTTTTATAAGTGCAGGAAGCAGTGGTGGACTTGTTGTTGGTGCTTCTTTAATTGTAAAACGCTTAAAAGGAATTAAACGTGCAGCTATAGCAACATTAATACCGTCAAGTAAGGGAAGGTATATGTTGATAGATTCTGGTGCTAACCATGACTGTAGACCTGAGATGTTGGCTCAGTTTGCAATGATGGGTCATGTTTATATGGAAAAAGTTTTAAATGTACATAAACCAAAAGTTGGAATTTTAAATATTGGTGTTGAAGAAAATAAAGGTACGCAGTTACAAAAAGAATCTTGCCAGCTTCTAAGGTCTATGAATATTAATTTTATAGGTAATATAGAAGCCAGAGATGTACCTCAGCAGGTTGCAGATGTTGTTGTTACAGATGGCTTTGTGGGTAACGTACTTTTAAAATATACAGAAGGTTTAGCTAAGTTTTTTATGTTAGAAATTAAAAATGTTTTTACTAGTAATATAATTACTAAATTAGCAAGTGTTATGGTTTTTAGTAAGTTTAAATCTTTAAAAAATAAGATGGATTACACTGAGCAAGGTGGAGCTATATTATTAGGCATAAAAAAACCTGTTATTAAGGCACATGGAAGCTCGAATGCAAAAGCTATAAAAAGTGCAATAAAACAGGCAAAAAGTATAGTCGAGAATAAAACTATAGATGCTTTAAGTGATGCTGTGCAAGAATACATAAAACAAAATGAAAATAAAAATTAAAATTTTAATTTATTATCTAATGGAGGTAATATTATGAATAATAAAAGTGAAAAATCAAAAAAATTTGCTAGCTTAGATTTATTACAAGAAAATATTAATTATAAATTTAAAAATATTAATTATCTAAAAATTGCTTTGAATCATACTTCTTTTGCTAATGAAAATAAAAAAGAAAAAATCATTACTAACGAACGCCAAGAATTTTTGGGAGATTCAGTTCTGTCTTTAATAGTTTCAGATTATTTATTTAAAAATTATGATGATTTGCCTGAGGGAGAATTGACAAAAATAAGATCGGCTTTGGTTTGTGAAAAAGCATTGAGCCAATTTGCAAATAGAATTTCTTTGGGTAGTTTTTTAAGGTTAGGCAGAGGTGAAGAAATTAACGGAGGCAGAAAAAAAGCATCAATCTTGGCGGACGCTTTTGAAGCTTTGATAGCAGCAATATATTTAGACTCTGGAATGACTTTTGTTGTTGATTTTGTTTTGAGTTTTGTTAAAGATTATTTAAAACATGTTGAAGGCAGATTTGTATTTATGGATTATAAAACATTATTGCAAGAAATAGTTCAGAAAAAAACAAATGAAACATTGTATTATAGAATAGTTTCAGAAAGCGGACCTGCGCATAATAAAATTTTTAAAATTGAAGTTTTATTAGATAATAATGTTATTGGTAGAGGTGAGGCAGGTAATAAAAAAGATGCAGAAAGAATGGCCGCTAAAGAGGCACTATCTTTAATGGGAGTTATTTAAAAATTTTTAATTCTTTAAAAATTGTAAATATGGATTATTTTCATATTCTGATTGTAAACTGGATGTTAACCAATGGCCTGGATAGATTGGAATAGGATTTAAATTAGATGGTTTTAATAAAGTATACAGCTTTTTGATTGATTTTTTAAGTTCAGTTTGACTTCCACCTTCAAAGTCTGTGCGCCCAACAGAATTTTTAAATAATGTATCTCCAGTTAATAAAATTTCATCGTTAATAAAATAACAAACGCTACCACGCGTATGCCCAGGGGTAGATATTGTAAAAATAGAAACTTCGTCTATTTGCAAGCTACTTCCATCATTTAAAATTATGTTACTAAAAACAGGTTCTAAAACTTTGTCACCATATATGATAGCTAAGC
>CAYPLT010000053.1:0-7178 GCA_964411695.1 uncultured Candidatus Soleaferrea sp. | reverse complement strand
ATAATTTTCAAATATATTACAAATATAAAAAACTCCATATGGAGAATACAAATCTACAGAAAAGCATTCTTTCCAAATATGTTTTAATTGACTAAGATTATTTTTTTCGGCAAACTTAATCATAAAAACTCCAATAAATACATAAAATAAAAATTAATTATATCAAAACTGCCTCATATTTTTCTAACACAAAACATGGGTGAAGCGACAATTTAGCTTTTCTTAAATTTTCTAAGCCTAAATCTTCTTCTCTGTTTACATATTTAAAATTTCTTTCTAAATGACTTAAAAATTGCTGCAATAAAATACTGTAAACACCTTTATATTCTATCAATGCTTTTTCAATAATATTATCCATAATATCATCATTAATTTTATAACCCAAACTAAAACCTATTAGCTTACCATCAACTAAAATAGAGCCACCGAACAAACCTAACTCTTCAAAATATTCTAAAACTAAATTTATCATCTGAGATTCATATGTTAAAAGTTCATTTACATTATTTTTATATTCTAACCAATTTTCATCAATTTTTAAACATTCTCGCAACATAACTTTATCTAACTGTTTATATTCCCAATTAAAATAATTCAACTTAAAGCTATTTACAAAATTGCGTTTACTATGATATTTTTTCCCTTTGAGATTAACTAAATCTTCAATATTATATATATAATCTGAACTTGAAGGTACTAATGTGTATCTAAACTGACCCGGCATCATCTTTTCTAAACTATTTTTCATATTAGATGTTAAACCATAAAATTTAAAATTTATATTTTTATTATAGGCCTCGTTTTTTAACGAATTTATTATATTTAATAATCTCGTACTATTATTACCATCTTTTTCATTCAAAATAGGAAAAAGATAGGATTGTTTTTTTTTGCTATAAACTGAGAAAAATTCATCACTATCTATTCGTTCAAGTAGCCAAAAATCTTTCCATAAAAAATTATTCACAAATGGATAGTCTGATGATTGCTCGCCGGATTTTGAAACTATTTCATCAATTAATGGTTTATCTTTAAAAACCAACGGCTTGTAGTTTAACATAAATTTCACCATTTTAACCTGTCACTATTTTAAAAATTCTATTACTTAAATCTTTCTTACTAAACATATTACCATCGTCATCACAACAACTCACAATATTCCAATTTTCTTTTTCGGCAATATAGTATGCTGCTTTTCTGCATTTTTTTAAATAATTTATGTCATTTTCATGTATATCTTTCTCAATTTTTTTATCATTACAACGTTTATTAATAAGTTTTTGACTAGTATCAATATCTAAATCAAGATATATAACTTTATTGGGTTTAGGTAATGATAATTTATTATATTCATAGTCACTTACCCAATTAATAAAATCGTCCCAATCTGATGTTTCGAGCTTACTCATTTGATGTATTAAATTAGATGTTACATACCTATCACAAATTATATTAAAACCGGAAAGATATTTATCTTCCCAATATTTTTTATAGCTAACATATCTGTCTACTGCATAAAAACTAGATGCTGCATATGCATTCACACTGTCTGGTTTAGACCCTAATTCACCATTTAAATACATTTTAACCAATACACTAGAATCATCATCATAATTAGGAAAAGATATGTGTAATGTATTTTTATCAACATTAAGTAATTTTTCAAACAAAAATTGTGTTTGCGTAGCTTTACCACTACCATCCAGTCCATCAATAACAATTAGCTGTCCCATAACAATCTTCAGCCTACCTTTTTATATCTTTCTAAAATCTTAAAAAATAATTAACCATTTAAAAATTTAAAATAATCCTGAACCTCTTTCATTTTTCCACACGTCATTTTACCTTCTGAGCAAAAACCATTACAAACGCATCCAGGTCCTGAATTGCAGAATAAAGTAGGCGCTACTTTCTTAACTAATTTTAACATTTCACACGCAACATTTCTTATTTCCCACTGAGCACGATTACAGCACCTTAACTCAAAAAAATGTTTTAAGCTTCTTGCGTTCATAGTCATAATCATTTTTGTGTTACAAGCATTAGGTAATAAAAACCTTGCATCTTCAATTGCTATTTTTTCAGCTTTACTTTGTGCACTTTTTTCTGTTTCACCTTTTTCCAAAAATTCATTATAATATTTCTCTTTCAAAACATCTGCAACTTTTATGTAAGCATCATGAATATAATCCATTGAATCATCATAAATTTTTTTTAGACTTTCATTTTGTTCA
Organism: uncultured Candidatus Soleaferrea sp.; assembly: GCA_964411695.1. GTDB lineage: Bacteria > Bacillota > Clostridia > Oscillospirales > Ruminococcaceae > RGIG8779. Next base: position 4,944 of record CAYPLT010000053.1, on the reverse strand, counting down.
ATTGCTGGCGGAGTTACATAATTAAATTTATTTTCTTTAACATAACGCTGACTTTGCACGCTATATGAAGCTATTCTGTGTCTTGTAATTTGAGCTAAACAAGCTCTTGAAATCCCTTCTATTGCAAAAGTAAATGTAACATGCTCAACAGGGCTTTCATGCCCTAGTTTAGAAAGCATATTAACGAATTTTTTAGAATTATCTTCATCTAAGCCTGTCATTATTTCATCAACCGAAACAGAACTATAACACAATTTTGCTGCTGCTGATATTATTTTTTCTGCATCTTTATTATAAGATATTAATTTTACTTTCATTATATATTCCCTTTTCTTAATAATTCCACCAGCAATAACAACATCGCCATCATAAAAAACAACTGATTGACCTTTTGTAATTGCTCTTTGCGGTTCATCAAAAATAACTACAACATCGCCATCATCTTTCAAATGAATAACTGCTGGTTTTTGCCTATGTTTATATCTTATTTTAGCATCAACTCTGATATTATCTTTAAATCTTTTTGGGGAAACAACATTAATATTAGTGGCAATTAATTCAAAGCTAAACGGGTCATGATCTAGCAAAGTAATATTATTATTTAATGGGTTTAACTCTGAAACAAACATTTTTTGATTAAAATTAACTGCCAAACCTTTTCTTTGCCCAATTGTGTAGTTCCAAAAGCCTTGATGTTGACCATAAGCATTACCGTTTTCATCAACAAAATTTCCAATCGGTGATTTTTGATGAGTTTCTCTTTCTAAAAAAGAAACATAGTCACCATCAGGTATAAAGCAAATATCTTGACTTTCTTGTTTAGATTGTGCAACCAACCGATTAACATTAGCTATTTTTTTTATTTCTGATTTTTCAAACTTACCGATTGGGAAAATAATTTTCTTCATAATATCTTGAGTTAAATTGTACAGTACATAACTTTGATCTTTTTCTTCAAAATCTGCTTTCTTTAACAAATATTCACCACTTAAATCATCATAAATAATTTTTGCATAATGACCGGTAGCAATATAATCAAAATTGTTTTTTTCTGCATAATCTAGAAATAGCCCATATTTAATATATTTATTACAAACTACACATGGGTTTGGCGTTCTACCTGCCTGATATTCATCAATAAAATTTTTAACTACTGTTTCTTTAAATCTTTCCCTAAAATCTAGCACATAATGCTTGATGTTTAAACTATTAGCTACAATTTTAGCATCTTCTATTAACTGTTTGTTGGCATCATCTCTTCCAAACATGACCATAGTAGCTCCTGCAACTTCATAACCTTGCTGTTTTAATAAAAAAGCTGAAACTGCACTGTCTACACCGCCACTAATACCAACTAAAACTCTATTATTCTTCATAACAACCACCTTTTTTATTATAACAAATTTTTTTTATTTTGTCACTTTGTAAACTTACATGATTTATACATTTTATTACTTTACCGATTTTTTGTATGTATTCGACAAATATTAAATAAATGATTAATTTTTATTATATGATTACTGGTTTTAGAAATTAATTTGTTCTTTTTTGATTATTATATATTACTACAATTAATTACAAATTTTTCTTATATATCATTTGTTATTCGATAAATATACATAATTTTTTTTAATTTACTGTATATAAATCGACTATCTTTTTAAAATCAATGATTATAATAAAAATTATCATCATAATATTAATTACGTTGACTAAAAATTATTGTACAAGGGTTAATGTAAAAAAACTTGGAAATAATATAAATGAATTTCATTTAATATTAAAATATTATCTATATAAAAATAAATGGAGTGTGATAACAATGACAATTAAACGAGGAGATATTTTTTATGCTGATTTAAGCCCTGTTGTTGGTTCTGAGCAAGGTGGAGTAAGACCTGTTTTAATAGTCCAAAATGATGTAGGAAACAAACATAGCCCTACAGTTATTGCCGCAGCAATAACAAGCCAAAAAGAAAAATCTAAACTTCCTACTCATATAGAGCTTCATGCTCAAAATTGTGGCTTATCTAAAAACTCAGTTGTTTTGCTTGAGCAAATACGTACTTTAGATAAAAAACGTTTAAAGGAAAAAATGGGAAATTTAGATAAATCGATAATGTCTACAATAAATTCAGCATTATCAATAAGCTTTGGTCTTCCAAATGATAATACATAATATGTAATCTATACTAACTTATATAATATTTTACTTATGAGCAAAAACTTATTTTTTTATTAATAAAAATAAAAAGAATATACTTAAAATAATCTAGATAAATAAGTTATCTATATATAAAGGATTTTTAAATTATGAATTATCATTTTTACTTTTAGCATACCAATTTTCTTCAGGTGATGATAAAACTTTCAAGACTTTATCATCACTTAAATTACATATAGATTTATAATCACAATAAGCACATACATCTTTGTACCTGCTACCTTCAGTAGGAATAGCAGAAATATTACCGCTAAAAATATCTTCGGCCATAAATTTAATAATATTTTTTATATGTTCTTTTAAACTTTCAAAATTATCTTCATTTATAACAGAAGACCTTTTAGAAAGTGTTTGATCTTTATTTATTTCAACTGGTATAAACCTACCTTTTAAATCTTCTTCCATAGCTGTTAAAACATTAACATCATCAATTAATAATCCATTCATTCTAAAATTACAAAATTCAAGTTGCTTAACTTTTTCTTCATCTAAAGCTCTTTCTGCAATAGGTATCTGGCTTTTAATAGGCATATAGAGAACTCCAGCAGACTTGAATTTTTTTTTTGTATTTTTATTGCAATAATCAGTTAACATAAATAAATACAATAGCATTTGCATATTTAGTCCATAATACACATCATCGATGCAAAAAGTTTTTGAACCAGATTTGTAATCTATAACTCTAATATAATAATTTACACCATCATCATAAACATCAACTCTATCTATCTTCCCAGAAACTGAAATATGTTCTCCTGTTTTTAATTGTAAATGCATCGGCTTAACAATAGATTGCCATGATATCTCTAACTCTAAACCCTGAACTTTAAATTTAGAAACATTTTGTTCTTCAATAATATATTTAGATGTTTTTATTACACTTTTTACAATTTCGTCGCATATATATTTATTTTTATTGTTATAAACATTTTTATAGCCTACTGATTTACTAATACAATCATCTACTATTGATTTTATTTTATTTTCAATATCATTTAAATTAGAAATAAGATCTTGAACAAGTAATTTTTTTAACGCATCATGCATAATAATTCCTTGCTCCACTTTAGTAAAATCAGCACGTTTAACTACTTTTAATTTTAAAATATCATTACAAAAAAATTTAAACTTACAAATATAAAATCTTTCAATAGAAGACGGTGATAAATTCAAATTTGTTCCTAAATATTTTTTTAATGCATTTCTATTTACCAAATTAATATTCTGTGAATCTTTATTTTTTATTTGAGATAAAACATCAATTTTATTCAAAAAAGATTGATTGTCACCAAAAACAACTCTTATTAAATTTAATAAACCATTATTATATAAATTTCGACAAATATAGTTATATGCTGTTTTTTCATTTTGAATTAAAATGAGATCTTTTTCATCAAATTTTTCAAAATTAACACCATCATTAATCAACTGATTTAAAAACAAAGCTCTATAATTTTTTGTTCCATCAACTGAACAATTATGGTAGGACAAATAAATTTTTTCAGAAGTTGCAGTAACAGCTTTATAAACATAATATCTTTCAATTAAAGAATTTTCTACCTTATTATCATATACATTAAAATTTTCATCACGTAATAATTTTTTTTCTTTCTCAGAAAAAAATGGCGTTTCACATGCTACCCCAGGAAACACATTCTGGTTCAACCCTAACACAAACACTATTTTAGAGTCAACGTTAACCATATGTTCAGCTTTATTTATTAAAACTTGATCTATCATTTGCGGTACTAATTTAATGCTAGCTTCACTAACAGCAACATCAAACAACTTCAAAAATTCTTTTAAATCAATTTCATTTTTATCATCGGTTATGTCAACTAAATCATCAAATATATCTATTAAACAATTCCATATTTTCTGATTTTCATTTATAAACAATTCACAACAAGAAATATTTTGGGCTATTTCTTCTAATTTATCCACAATCTTTAAGTCTACTAAAAAATAATATATATTTTTTATAAAATTTTCTACGCTATCTCTTTTTTTTATTCTACTTTTTAATTTCATTAAAATATCAACCACAGCTAAACGTGTTTTATTGATAGATTCTAGCGTCAAATAATCATCATCATTAAAATCTTTCAATAAGCCTCTAGGATTAAAATTAAATTCTTTTAGCCATAAACTTCTATCAATATTCCAAATACTACAATAAATTTCTAATTTTGATATTTCTTCATCTTCAATTGGCAAAAAACCAGTTTTTAACAATTTAAAAATATTGGCAGTATTAAATTCATCATTTACTACCGTTAACATAGATTCGACAAATATTATCAAAATTTTATCTTTTATGTTTATTTTTTCATCTAAAAAATATGGTATTTCATACTGTTTAAAAATATTGTCGATATATGACTTATAGTTATCTGCATCTCTAACTATAATAGAAATTTCATTATATTTATAATTTTTTTCTTTAATTAAGTAAGATATTTTAGCTGCTGTATAAGTTACCTCTTGCTTAATACTGTTACATTCTACAATATTAATATCATCCTTTAAATTAAAACTTCTTTTGGTTTTAAAGTTGTTTCCACTAAAAAAATCAAACATAAAATTTTCTAAATAAATCAAATCTTTACTTTTAAATCGACGCGGAGCTTTGAATAACACATCATTACACACCAGAATACCGTTATCTTGAGCAATAGATATCAACTTTAAATTTGTTTTATATATATGATTTAACATTC
>CAYPLT010000052.1:0-7252 GCA_964411695.1 uncultured Candidatus Soleaferrea sp. | reverse complement strand
GAAAAACTAATTGTTCAATTCAAATGTCGGTGTCCAGAAAACTGGGTACATATCACTTAAAGATGACGTGTTACAAAATCTATTTTTCGCAACACGCCATCTAATTTTTATATTTATTTTAATATATTTGATATTTTATTCTTCCATTTGCTTACCTAAAAACACAGCAGCAACTTCAATAAGTCTTATGTCGGTTTCAGAAATATTAATATTCGTGTCATTATCTATAAACATTATAGAACCCGTAAAATCTCCCGATGAAATTATAGGCATAGCCACTAAACAATATTTGTCAACACCTTCTATTGGTTGCAGTGGCGTAACATCTGCATTATAAATATAGGTATTACGATTCTCCATAATGTCTTCCAAAGCAGACGAAACTCTTCTTTCTAATATTTCTCTTTTAGGTAATCCAGCAGCTGCAATAACATGGTCTTTGTCACAAACAATAACAGGATGACCGGCTGATTTATTTAAAACTTCTGTATATTGATTGATAAATAAAACGAGCTCACCTATTTGAGAATATTTTTTAAAAATTACTTCCCCGTTACTATCGGTATAAATTTCTAAAGGGTCACCTTCTCTAATTCTCATTGTACGCCTTATTTCTTTAGGAATAACTACACGGCCAAGGTCGTCAATCCTTCTAACTATTCCCGTTGCTTTCATATTAATTATATTTCCTCCTTCTTATTTAATTCTTTTATATAATCATAAAAAATAAATCTCTAAAATTCAAATACGTCAAACCATGATTTTATTATTTACAAAAATAAATAATAATATACTCAAAGATACGATGTTTAGTTTACCAAATATCGGGTATATTGTAATTTTTATCAAGCAAAAAATTCAAATGTAAGCTCCAAATAAACTTCATTTTTTTACTTTTTTATATTAAAGAATATAAAATAAGCCAATATATTTTTCTTCATCAGTTTGAATTCAAAAATATATTAGCTTTAAATAATTAAATACGAGTTAAAAGTTTATTTTTATTAAATTATATTATTCATCTAATTTTAAAACAGACATAAAAGCTTCTTGTGGAACGTCCACTGTGCCTAACTTTCGCATTCTCTTTTTACCTTCTTTTTGTTTTTCTAACAGCTTTTTCTTACGAGTAATATCTCCACCATAACATTTTGCTAAAACATCTTTTCTTACAGCTTTTACAGTTTCTCTTGCTATTATTTTACCACCTACTGCTGCTTGAACAGGTATCTCAAACATTTGCCTTGGAATGCTTTCTTTTAATTTTTCTACAATTTTGCGTCCTCTTGTGTAAGCTTTATCTTCGTGGACAATAAAAGAAAGAGCATCTACTACATCACCATTCAGTAAAATATCTAATTTAATTAATTTAGACGGCTTGTACCCTAACATTTCATAATCAAAAGAAGCATAACCTTTACTGCGAGATTTTAACGTATTAAAAAAATCATAAACAATTTCGTTAAGTGGAAGCTCATAAATTATTTGAACACTTTTAGAATCTAAATATTGCGTAGAAATATAAACCCCTCTTTTATCTTGGCATAAGTCCATAATGTTGCCAATGAATTCAACTGGAGTAAATATTGTTGCTTTAACCATTGGCTCATAAGCAACACTTATTTCTGTTGGTGCAGGGTAATCCATCGGGTTGTCTATATAAACTTCTTGGCCATTCGTAAGCTTTATTTTATATACAACACTTGGAGCAGTAGTTATTAAATCTAAGTTATACTCTCGTTCTAGTCTTTCTTGAATAACTTCCATGTGAAGCAACCCTAAAAATCCACACCTAAAACCAAAACCTAAAGCAATGGAAGTTTCTGGCTCAAAAGAAAGAGAAGCATCATTTAGCTCTAATTTTTCTAAAGCTTCTTTTAAATCATTATACTTAGCACCATCAACTGTATAAATGCCAGAAAATACCATGGATTGCACCTTTTTATAACCTGGCAAAGCCTCGCATGCTGGGTTTTGTGCACTTGTTACTGTATCTCCAACTTCTACATCTTTAACATTTTTCATGCTTGCAGTAATGTATCCTACCTGCCCAGAAAACAAACAGCTAGAAGGCATCAATTCTGTAGGTGACATAAACCCAGTTTCTACTACAACAAATTCAGCTTGCGTAGCCATCATTTTTATTTTATCGCCAGGTTTAACAATTCCATCTACTACCCTAACATAAACTATTACGCCTTTGTATGTGTCATAATAAGAATCAAAAATTAATGCCTTTAAAGGAGCCTCTATATTACTTTTAGGTGCAGGTATTAATTTTACAATATCTTCTAACACTTTTTCTACGTTCAAACCTGTTTTAGCTGATATCCGAGGAGCATCCATCGCTGGTATGCCTATAACATCTTCAATTTCACTGCAAACTCTTTCAGGGTCAGCTGAAGGTAAATCAACTTTATTAACCACCGGTATGATTTCTAAATTATTTTCTAATGCCAAATAAGTGTTTGCAAGCGTTTGCGCCTCTATTCCTTGAGAAGCATCTACAACTAAAATTGCACCTTCGCATGCTGCTAAAGACCTTGAAACTTCATAGTTAAAGTCAACATGGCCTGGCGTATCAATTAAATTAAAAACATATTCTTCTCCATCTTTAGCTTTATAAATTAACCTAACAGCTCTAGCTTTAATAGTTATTCCTCTTTCTCTCTCTATATCCATATTATCTAATAGCTGAGCTTCCATATCTCTAGAAGAAACCGTTTGAGTTTGTTCTAAAATTCTATCTGCCAAAGTAGACTTTCCATGGTCTATATGAGCTATAATACAAAAATTTCTAATATTGCTACTACTATATTCGTTTTTCAAAACATACATACCCCTTTATGATTAAACTAAAAAGATTTTATAAATATATTTTACACTAAAAAAGTTAATTAGTAAATAATAAAAATCAAAATTATTTTTATTTACATCTTAATTTGTTTCAACCTCAAACAAGTGTAACTAATAATAAAAAAATTAATCAATAAAAAAAAATAAAATTATTTTTGTTGATTTAAATCTATTTTGCGCATAAATAAACTCAATTAACAACATAATAAAAAATAAATATTTTTTTATTATACTATTGACAAATACAAAATTACAATATATAATATAATTACCAATAATTTTATAAATATATTATATAGCGAGGTAATTTATTATGAACAATAGTTTCAAAAAAATATTTTCGATATACGCAAGTTTATCTCTATCTTTAAATTTTCTTCCAACTTACAATGTTTTAGCTGATGACTTTGTCGAAAGTTATTACAGTGGATCAGAAAGTTCTTTTGGTGACTCTTTCAACGAAAATGAATTCAACAGATTTGGTATGAGCAACAATAATCAATTCGGTATCAACCATAGCAATTGCAGATTCGGTGCTTCTTTCGATGACAGACACAACAGATTGGATATGAGCAACAATAATCAATTCGGCACCAGCCATAGCAATAACTACAGACTTGGCATGAGTTTGAACAACAATTTGAGTAACTCTAGTATTATGTTTTTTGATGAACAAGACGACGAATTACATAAAAATTATTAATAACACGAAAATGAGCTGTAGCAAAATGCATAGATCACGCAAAGCATTTGTAATTGAAATTCGTTATATAACGAATTTCAATTACAAATGCTTTGCGTGATCTATGCATTTTGCTACAGCTCATTTTCGTGTTATTAATAATTTTTATGTAATTCGTCGTCTTGTTCATCAAAAAACATAATACTAGAGTTACTCAAATTGTTGTTCAAACTCATGCCAAGTCTGTAGTTATTGCTATGGCTGGTGCCGAATTGATTATTGTTGCTCATATCCAATCTGTTGTGTCTGTCATCGAAAGAAGCACCGAATCTGCAATTGCTATGGTTGATACCGAATTGATTATTGTTGCTCATACCAAATCTGTTGAATTCATTTTCGTTGAAAGAGTCACCAAAAGAACTTTCTGATCCACTGTAATAACTTTCGACAAAGTCATCAGCTAAAACATTGTAAGTTGGAAGAAAATTTAAAGATAGAGATAAACTTGCGTATATCGAAAATATTTTTTTGAAACTATTGTTCATAATAAATTACCTCGCTATATAATATATTTATAAAATTATTGGTAATTATATTATATATTGTAATTTTGTATTTGTCAATAGTATAATAAAAAAATATTTATTTTTTATTATGTTGTTAATTGAGTTTATTTATGCGCAAAATAGATTTAAATCAACAAAAATAATTTTATTTTTTTTTATTGATTAATTTTTTTATTATTAGTTACACTTGTTTGAGGTTGAAACAAATTAAGATGTAAATAAAAATAATTTTGATTTTTATTATTTACTAATTAACTTTTTTAGTGTAAAATATATTTATAAAATCTTTTTAGTTTAATCATAAAGGGGTATGTATGTTTTGAAAAACGAATATAGTAGTAGCAATATTAGAAATTTTTGTATTATAGCTCATATAGACCATGGAAAGTCTACTTTGGCAGATAGAATTTTAGAACAAACTCAAACGGTTTCTTCTAGAGATATGGAAGCTCAGCTATTAGATAATATGGATATAGAGAGAGAAAGAGGAATAACTATTAAAGCTAGAGCTGTTAGGTTAATTTATAAAGCTAAAGATGGAGAAGAATATGTTTTTAATTTAATTGATACGCCAGGCCATGTTGACTTTAACTATGAAGTTTCAAGGTCTTTAGCAGCATGCGAAGGTGCAATTTTAGTTGTAGATGCTTCTCAAGGAATAGAGGCGCAAACGCTTGCAAACACTTATTTGGCATTAGAAAATAATTTAGAAATCATACCGGTGGTTAATAAAGTTGATTTACCTTCAGCTGACCCTGAAAGAGTTTGCAGTGAAATTGAAGATGTTATAGGCATACCAGCGATGGATGCTCCTCGGATATCAGCTAAAACAGGTTTGAACGTAGAAAAAGTGTTAGAAGATATTGTAAAATTAATACCTGCACCTAAAAGTAATATAGAGGCTCCTTTAAAGGCATTAATTTTTGATTCTTATTATGACACATACAAAGGCGTAATAGTTTATGTTAGGGTAGTAGATGGAATTGTTAAACCTGGCGATAAAATAAAAATGATGGCTACGCAAGCTGAATTTGTTGTAGTAGAAACTGGGTTTATGTCACCTACAGAATTGATGCCTTCTAGCTGTTTGTTTTCTGGGCAGGTAGGATACATTACTGCAAGCATGAAAAATGTTAAAGATGTAGAAGTTGGAGATACAGTAACAAGTGCACAAAACCCAGCATGCGAGGCTTTGCCAGGTTATAAAAAGGTGCAATCCATGGTATTTTCTGGCATTTATACAGTTGATGGTGCTAAGTATAATGATTTAAAAGAAGCTTTAGAAAAATTAGAGCTAAATGATGCTTCTCTTTCTTTTGAGCCAGAAACTTCCATTGCTTTAGGTTTTGGTTTTAGGTGTGGATTTTTAGGGTTGCTTCACATGGAAGTTATTCAAGAAAGACTAGAACGAGAGTATAACTTAGATTTAATAACTACTGCTCCAAGTGTTGTATATAAAATAAAGCTTACGAATGGCCAAGAAGTTTATATAGACAACCCGATGGATTACCCTGCACCAACAGAAATAAGTGTTGCTTATGAGCCAATGGTTAAAGCAACAATATTTACTCCAGTTGAATTCATTGGCAACATTATGGACTTATGCCAAGATAAAAGAGGGGTTTATATTTCTACGCAATATTTAGATTCTAAAAGTGTTCAAATAATTTATGAGCTTCCACTTAACGAAATTGTTTATGATTTTTTTAATACGTTAAAATCTCGCAGTAAAGGTTATGCTTCTTTTGATTATGAAATGTTAGGGTACAAGCCGTCTAAATTAATTAAATTAGATATTTTACTGAATGGTGATGTAGTAGATGCTCTTTCTTTTATTGTCCACGAAGATAAAGCTTACACAAGAGGACGCAAAATTGTAGAAAAATTAAAAGAAAGCATTCCAAGGCAAATGTTTGAGATACCTGTTCAAGCAGCAGTAGGTGGTAAAATAATAGCAAGAGAAACTGTAAAAGCTGTAAGAAAAGATGTTTTAGCAAAATGTTATGGTGGAGATATTACTCGTAAGAAAAAGCTGTTAGAAAAACAAAAAGAAGGTAAAAAGAGAATGCGAAAGTTAGGCACAGTGGACGTTCCACAAGAAGCTTTTATGTCTGTTTTAAAATTAGATGAATAATATAATTTAATAAAAATAAACTTTTAACTCGTATTTAATTATTTAAAGCTAATATATTTTTGAATTCAAACTGATGAAGAAAAATATATTGGCTTATTTTATATTCTTTAATATAAAAAAGTAAAAAAATGAAGTTTATTTGGAGCTTACATTTGAATTTTTTGCTTGATAAAAATTACAATATACCCGATATTTGGTAAACTAAACATCGTATCTTTGAGTATATTATTATTTATTTTTGTAAATAATAAAATCATGGTTTGACGTATTTGAATTTTAGAGATTTATTTTTTATGATTATATAAAAGAATTAAATAAGAAGGAGGAAATATAATTAATATGAAAGCAACGGGAATAGTTAGAAGGATTGACGACCTTGGCCGTGTAGTTATTCCTAAAGAAATAAGGCGTACAATGAGAATTAGAGAAGGTGACCCTTTAGAAATTTATACCGATAGTAACGGGGAAGTAATTTTTAAAAAATATTCTCAAATAGGTGAGCTCGTTTTATTTATCAATCAATATACAGAAGTTTTAAATAAATCAGCCGGTCATCCTGTTATTGTTTGTGACAAAGACCATGTTATTGCAGCTGCTGGATTACCTAAAAGAGAAATATTAGAAAGAAGAGTTTCGTCTGCTTTGGAAGACATTATGGAGAATCGTAATACCTATATTTATAATGCAGATGTTACGCCACTGCAACCAATAGAAGGTGTTGACAAATATTGTTTAGTGGCTATGCCTATAATTTCATCGGGAGATTTTACGGGTTCTATAATGTTTATAGATAATGACACGAATATTAATATTTCTGAAACCGACATAAGACTTATTGAAGTTGCTGCTGTGTTTTTAGGTAAGCAAATGGAAGAATAAAATATCAAATATATTAAAATAAATATAAAAATTAGATGGCGTGTTGCGAAAAATAGATTTTGTAACACGTCATCTTTAAGTGATATGTACCCAGTTTTCTGGACACCGACATTTGAATTGAACAATTAGTTTTTC
>CAYPLT010000051.1:0-7842 GCA_964411695.1 uncultured Candidatus Soleaferrea sp. | reverse complement strand
GATGTGTATGCTTGTCGTCAAACAGGTGTAGCTATGCTTTGCTCAAGTAATGTTCAAGAATGTATGGACCTTGGAGCAGTTGTACATTTATCTGCTATAAAAGGTAGCTTACCTTTTATTCATTTTTTTGATGGTTTTAGAACTTCTCATGAAATACAAAAAATTGAAATGTGGTCTGATGAAGATTTAGCTTCTATGCTTGATATGGAAGCTGTTAACAAATTTAGAAAAAGAGCTTTAAATCCTCAAAGACCGGTTTTAAGAGGTACAGCCCAAAACCCAGATATCTTCTTCCAGACAAGAGAAGCTTGCAATGGATGTTATGATGCTATACCTGAAATTGTTGAAGGTTACATGAATGAAGTAAATAAAAAAATAGGTACAAATTACAATTTATTTAATTACTATGGTGACCCTCAAGCAGAAAATATAATTATTGCTATGGGTAGTGTTTGTGACACTATAGAAGAAACAATAGATTATTTAAACAAGCAAGGCCAAAAAGTAGGGTTAGTAAAAGTTAGACTTTACAGACCTTTCTCAATAAAACATTTGTTAAAAGCAATTCCAGAAACTACAAAGTACATTACAGTGCTTGACAGAACTAAAGAGCCAGGCTCAATTGGTGAACCTTTGTATCTTGATGTTGCTCTTGCTGTTAAAGACACTAAATTTGCTTCTGTACCAATGTTCTCAGGCAGATATGGTTTGGGTTCAAAAGATACAACACCTGCACAAATTATGGCAATATATGAAAATGCTAAGTCTAGTGTTGCAAAAACAAGATTTACTGTCGGCATAATTGATGATGTTACTCATCTTTCACTTGATATAAAAGAAGAGATAGATACAACTCCACAAGGAACAACAAGTTGTAAGTTTTGGGGACTAGGTTCTGATGGTACAGTTGGTGCTAACAAAAACTCAATAAAAATTATTGGTGACCATACTGACATGTATGTACAGGCATATTTTGCATATGATTCTAAAAAATCAGGTGGTGTTACAATTTCTCACTTGAGGTTTGGTCATACACCAATTAAGTCAACTTATTTTGTTAATAAAGCTGATTTTGTAGCTTGTCATAACGCTTCTTATATTAATAAGTATGACATGGTTCAAGATTTGAAAAAAGGCGGAACATTTTTATTAAACTGTAGCTGGAGTGAAGATGAAATAGAATCTAAATTACCTGCTAAAGTTAAAAAGTATATTGCAGAAAATAATATTAAATTTTATGTTATTGATGGTCTAAGCATTGCTAAAGAGATTGGGTTAGGTGGTAGAATAAATACAATTTTACAATCTGCATTCTTTAATCTTTCAAAAGTTATTAACACTGATGATGCTATTAAGTATATGAAAGATGCTGCAACTGTTTCTTATATGAAGAAGGGCCCTGCTATTGTAGAAATGAATCATGCAGCCATAGAAAAAGGTATTTCTGGTGCAAAAGAAGTTAAAGTACCAGGCTCTTGGAAGAATGCTACAGAAGAATTAACAGAAAGAATAGTTGAAGGTAAAAACCAAAAACTTGTAGATTTTGTTAAAAACATACAAATACCTGTAAATAACCAACAAGGTGATAAATTGCCTGTTTCTACATTTTTAGATATTGCTGATGGGGCTGTACCACAAGGTTCTGCAGCTTATGAAAAACGTGGAATAGCTATTGATGTTCCGTGTTGGGTGAGTGAAAATTGTATACAATGTAATTTGTGCTCATATGTTTGCCCTCATGCAGTTATTAGACCATTTGCTTTAACTGAAGAAGAAGCAAAAAATGCTCCAGAAGGAATTAAACTTATTGATATGATGGGAATGCCGGGATATAAATTTACTGTAGCTATTTCTGCATTAGACTGCACAGGTTGTGGTGTTTGTGCAAATATTTGTCCTGGTAAAAAAGGTGAAAAAGCGTTAAATATGGCTAATTTATCTAGTCAACTAAAACAACAAGAAATATTCAATTATTGTGTTCAATTGCCACCAAAAACAGAAGTTTTAGAGAAATTTAAAGAATCTACAGTTAAAGGTAGCCAATTTAAACAGCCACTTCTTGAGTTTTCTGGTGCTTGTGCAGGTTGTGGAGAACCTCCATATGCTAAGTTAGCTACACAATTATTCGGAGATAGAATGTACATTGCAAATGCTACGGGTTGTTCATCAATTTGGGCAGGTTCATCACCTTCAACTCCATACACGACAAATGAAAAAGGCGAAGGTCCTGCTTGGGCTAACTCTTTATTTGAAGATAATGCGGAATTTGGTTATGGAATATATCTTGCTCAGCAAACACTTAGGAATAGGTTGATTGAAGATGTTAAATCATTGGCTGAAGTTGCACCTGAAGAGAAGAAAGTTGTTTTAAATGAATATCTTGAAACTTTAGATGATGGTAAAGCTAATAAAATTGCTACTGAAAAATTAATCAAAACGCTTGAAGAATGTTCATGTAATTGCAGTAAAGAATGCCGTGAAATTTTAGAAAATAAAGAATTTTTAGCAAAAAAATCTGTTTGGATTTTTGGTGGAGATGGTTGGGCTTATGACATTGGTTTTGGAGGCCTTGACCATGTAATAGCTTCTGGCGAAGATGTCAATATTTTAGTATTTGATACGGAAGTTTATTCTAACACAGGCGGTCAATCTTCCAAATCTACACCTACTGGTGCAATTGCTCAGTTTGCAGCTGCAGGTAAAGAAGTTAAGAAAAAGGACCTTGCATCAATTGCTATGAGTTACGGATATGTTTATGTTGCACAAATAGCTATAGGTGCGGATTATGCTCAATGTATAAAAGCATTTAATGAAGCAGAAAGTTATAAAGGTCCATCGATTATTATAGCTTATGCCCCGTGTATTAACCATGGTATTAAAGGTGGATTGTCAAATTCACAAAACGAAGAAAAACGTGCTGTTGAATCAGGTTATTGGCACTTATTTAGATTTGACCCACGGTTAAAATTAGAAGGTAAAACTCCTTTCCAACTAGATAGTAAAGCACCTACAGCAGATTACAAAGAATTTTTAAATAATGAATCTAGGTATAATTCGCTAAAACGTTTTTACCCAGAAAGAGCAGATGAATTATTTGAAAAAGCTCAAAATTCAGCTACAGATAGATATAATTATTTATTAAAGTTATCAGAATTATATAAATAATAATTTTTTGTAAAATGGCGTAGTATCCGAAATCTTATTAATGAAATAAGATTACTGATACTACGCATAATTTTTTCTATTGAATTCTTGATTTTAAAAAAAAATGTGATATAATAACATATATAGATAAATTTATATAAATTTAAATGTAATATTAAACATAGCTTATTTTAATGAAAGAGCTGATTATTTGTGTGTGAATTAGGATCTCAAAATGAAATTTTAAATTCTATAGAAATTATATATTCAAATGTAAATGTGCCTATTATTTTGTGTAATGAGGAATTATTATGCATATGGAAAAATAAAAAGGCAGAGTATATTTTTAAAAAAATTAATTTAGATTTAATTTTTTCGCAAGATAATTTTAATAGTATAAAATCATTTATAAAAAATCAAGAATGTGGGGTTATTGAGGCGTGTTTTTTACCTTTTTTAGGATGTAAAATTATTGTTACCCCAATTCAGCATAATGATTTTGTAGGTGGGATACTATCGTTTGAAGCTATTGATGATTTTTATAAAGAAAATTTATTGAAGCAAACAGATAAAATGGTTTCTATGCTTTCATCTAATTTAAGGTTACCAATGCATTTAATAACTAATGCATTAGATATGTTAAATTATGATGTTTGTTCTGTTAATAAAGATGATAGTGTATGGTTTGATGAAAATAAGTTAAGAAAATATGTTAATGTAATAGAAAATAATACATATAAAATGTTTAGAATTTGTCAAAATTTATCAGAATTAGTTAGATTTTCAACAGATACTAATCCATTTAAAAAGACTATTATTAAAGTTAAAGACTATATTAATGAATTAATGAATAATTGCTGTGATTATATTAAATTATCTCATCATCAGGCAATATATAGTTTTACATCTACTGAAGATGCAGCAATTTTGATGAGCTTAGATTGTGAAAAATTTGAGTTAGCTATAGCAAATGTTGTGCTTAATGCTTGTCAATATTCTAATAGACATACGAATGTAACATTAGACGTTGTTATTTCAAAAGATTTGTTGCGAGTATCTATTATTGATGAAGGCAAAGGTATACCTGAAGATAAAATTTGTGATATATATAGACCTTACACTTCTTTAAGTGAGAGTAAATTAATTAGTAATGGAATAGGCATAGGTTTAACATTAGCTAAATATGTAGTAGAAAAGCACAATGGTGCAATTAATGTTTTTTCTAAAGAAGGAATAGGAACAAAAGTTGTAATTGAAATTCCTATTGTTTGTGAGGAAGAAGACGATGGCAAATTGCAAATGTGTAGTAGTGGAGTTGCATATAAAAGTAAATTATCGATATTGATGGTGCAATTTTCTCCGCTTCTGTAATTATTTTAATTTTTTAGCTTTTGGCAAATATATGAAGGTTATTTTAAATAAATTATAAATATGAAATTTTTAGCATTTATTAATAAGTTTTTTAAATTTAAGATTTTAAAATTAGAGAGAGTGTAAAAAATAGATAAAAAAAATAAAAAAGAATAAAATAGTAGTAGGAATGGTGACTGGATTTTGCGTATTAAGCTTACCAGCTTTGTTACGATGTGGATTGTTACAAAGTGCTAGAGAGGTGATGATTAAAAATTGCTCTAATTTGCCGTTTGTTAATTATTCAGAAGTTGTAGCAAAATTAGATGAGAATTATAGTTATGATGGATGCGTATATGCCTTAAAAGAATATGCATTAGAAGCCGAGTTAACAGAATGCAAGGATAAAGATGTAACAAAAATAGAAATACCTAAATTTGTAGAGAAAAATGGTAAGCAATACAGGGTAACAGTCATTGGTTTAAGAGCTCTTAATGGCTGTAAAAGTTTAAAATCAATAAAAATACCAGAAAGTGTAGAAAGCATGGGTCATTGTGCCTTTAGTGTATGTAAAAAATTAAAATTAATAACTATACCTAAAGGTGCGAAATGTAAGGAAATTTTAGACAACATGGGGCTAAAAAACTGTCAAATACTTGAAGTGTAGGTTAAGACATATCTAAATTTAGTTAAATAAATACTATAGGCTAAAAATTGAAATTTATTTAAAAAAGTAGAATTTTGGGCCTTTTTAAGTCTGGCTGTAGCCAATTTAAGGAAGTTTACAAAAAATAAAAGTAAAAAATCTAGAGTAGATAAAAATATCTTAGATACTCTAGATTTTTTTATTGCAAAAGGTTAATAAAATAATTTAGCATAATTTAAGAACAGGCTGAATATAGTTACTATAGAACAAGAGAACAAACGTAAAAAAGAATAACAAAACAAACATTTGTTGTTAAAATAAATTTTAGGAAGGTGGATTAGTATTGGATATTAATTTAGATAAAAATGAAATTTCTATTTGTAATATGGACTTAATATCAGGTGAGCAAGCATTTGAAAGCGACATATTATTGCCAGATTATTACCAAGATATAATGAAAATTTTAAAATGCCATGCTATGCCAGTTGTTACAAAATCTAATTTATTGAATAATAAAGTTGTAATTGATGGTATGGTATCTATAAAAATTTATTATCAAACAGTAGAAAATAAAATAAGAACAATATCGTCTAAAATTAATTTTTCTAAAGTTTTTGAAGTTGAAGAATATAAAAATGATTTATATATCTTCCCTCAATTAAAGCTAGACTATGTTAATTGTAGGGCAGTTAATGAACGTAAAATTGACATTAAAGGTGCAATATCTATTTCAGTTAAATTATTTTATAATTCAAAAGAAGATATGTTAGAATCGGCTGAAGGTGCAGGTTTGCAAATTAAGAAAGATGTTATTAAAACTATGGCAGTTATTGGTAGCAATAATAACCAATTTAATTTAAAAGAAGAGGTTGTTTTAGACTCGAATAAGCCGGATATAGGAAATGTTATTAGATATGAATTTGACATTATATGCAACGAAAAAAAGGTTATAGATAATAAAATAGTTTTTAAAGGCAATGTAGAAGGTAAGGTGCTTTATTCACAGTTTAACGAAGATGATGAAAGTGAATTACCAGTTGTTGTAGATTTTGTGTTGCCTATTAACCAAATTGTAGATTTATCTGGCTTAGTTCCAGGAGACGATTGCCATTTGAATTGTGATTTGATTTGGGCAGAAATAACTCCTAAAGCTAATTCTGATGGTAAGAATAGATCTTTTGTGGTTGATGTTAGTTTTAATGCGGTGGTTAAATGTCATAAAGAAATTACAACAAATTTTATTTTAGATGCTTATTCTACATTGAAAGAAGTTGAAAATAATTATAAAGTTATTAATTGCTATAAAATTTTAAATAAAATAGATGAAACAGTAATGGTAGAAGCAAACGTTTCAATACTTGGTGCTAGTGGGTTAAAGGTTTTAGATGTTTGGAATACACCTAAAATTGTTTTTACCAAAACTAATGATGGAAGTTTAATCGTTGAAGGGAAAACAGAACTTTCAATACTTGGATTACAAGATGACATACCGATTTACATTGAAAAATTTATTGATTTTCAAACATCTGTGCCAATTAAAAATTTAGATGCAGGTGATATTAGGTATGATTTAGAAGTAAAAAATAGAAAAATTAATTACAGTTTGAATAATGACAGTATGGATCTAAAAATAGATTTAAATCTAGAAGGGTACATCTATCAAAACAAAGTTAAAAATGTTATAACAGATATTAAAGTGAGTGAGAATGACAAAGTTAAAGAAAAGAATGACAATAATTCGTTAATTGTTTACTATGCTCAACCGGGTGAAGATGTATGGGAATTGGCAAAAAAATACAATACTAATATATCTGCTATTTTAAATGAAAATGAAGATCTTGAAGAAGGTATTATTAAAGAAAAAAGAATGTTATTAATTCCAGTAGTAAATTAGTTTAAGCACTATTTAATTATGGAATTTATAAAAACTTTTGTTATTTTAATAATTAAGTGCTTATCTAATAAAGGGGGATAAATAATGGATAGCCGAAATATATATAATGATATATCAACTAGAACTAATGGTGACATTTATATAGGTGTTGTTGGTCCGGTAAGAACAGGGAAGTCTACATTTATAAAAAAATTTATGGAAACTTTAGTTTTACCTAATATTAAAAGTGATTACCAACGCGAAAGAGCTCAAGATGAAATGCCACAATCAGCTGCTGGTAAAACAATAATGACTACTGAACCTAAATTCATACCAGAAGAAGCTGTACCAATAAACATAAATGATTCTTCTACATTTAATGTTAGAATGATTGATTGCGTAGGTTATATAGTGCCAAGTTCTTTAGGGTATGTAGAAGATGAACAGCCAAGAATGGTATTGACTCCGTGGTTTGAACAAGAAATTCCGTTTAATATGGCAGCAGAAATAGGAACTAAAAAGGTTATAACAGAGCACTCTACAATTGGTTTAGTTGTTACTTGTGACGGTTCTATAAGTGATATACCTAGAGTTGAGTATGAAGAAGCCGAAGAAAGGGTAATCTCTGAGTTAAAAGAAATTAATAAGCCATTTGTTGTTTTGCTAAATTCTTTAAACCCAGATTCAAACGATGCTAAAAATTTGCAAGCTCAACTTTCTGAAAAATATCATGTTCCGGTTTTATTAATAGATTGTTTAAATTTAAATGAAGATGATATTAATAAAATTTTAGAAACTATTTTATTTGAGTTTCCGATAAAAGAAATTG
>CAYPLT010000050.1:0-8185 GCA_964411695.1 uncultured Candidatus Soleaferrea sp. | reverse complement strand
TTATTTTTTGTGCTATACTAAAAATGTTAGAAATATATTTATGTTATCTTATAATTAATCAATAAAATTAATTTTTAATTTTAGTTATTTTATTTGGAGTTGAATATGAAAAACATCAGTGTTATTATTTTGGCAGCCGGTGAAGGCAAAAGAATGAAGTCTGAAAAATCTAAAGTATTATGCGATGTGTTATTTAAACCTATGATTAATTGGGTTGTAGATAGTTGTAAAAATATTTGCTGTAAAGATGAAAATATTTGCATAGTTTGTCCGCCTAATAATAAAGATATTGTTGATGAAACTGGTAGAAGGTTTTTGTATGTCACACAAAAAGAAAGGCGAGGAACGGCTCACGCAATAAAGCAAGCTCATGATTTTATAATTAATAAAGCGCAAGATAATATTTTAATTTTGCTTGGCGATGTTCCGTTAATCTCAGATGAAGTTGTAAGGAATTTTTGTCAACATCATGTTGATAAAGAAAATTCAATGACGGTTTTGTCATCTAATGTTGAAAACTCTTTTGGTTATGGTAGAATAATAAGAGATGCAGATAATAATGAATTAGTTCGTAAAATTGTGGAAGAGATAGATTGCTCAGAGGAAGAAAAAAATATTAATGAAATTAACTCCGGTGTAATGTGTTTTAAGAAAGATGATTTATTATTAGCTCTTGGTGAAATTAAAAATAATAATGCTAAAGGTGAATTTTATATAACTTCTGCAATTGATGTTTTGTTAAGTCATAATAAAAAAGTAGGAGTGTATAGATGTAACAACTCTGTAGAAGTTTTGGGTGCAAACGATAGAAATCAACTTTTAAAACTTAATGCTGTAGCTCAAAAAAGAGTTATAGAGAAATTACTTAATAATGGCGTAGAATTTGTGTCATTAGACGGTGTTGTTATTGGTCCAGATGTGAAAATTGGTGGCGGAACACTTATATACCCTGGAGTTGTATTAACAGGGAATACAATTATTGGTAAAAATTGTGTTATAACTTCAAGTTCTAATATTAATAACAGTACAATAGGTGATAATACAGTTATTAAATCTTCTTATGTAGATGATTCGACAGTGGGAAGTAGTGTTAAAATTGGGCCATTTTCTAATATTAGGCCTAATTGCTATATAAATGATGAAGTTAAAATAGGAGATTTTGTAGAAGTTAAAAATTCTAATATCAATAAAAAGACCAGCATTGCTCATTTAACTTATGTGGGTGATAGCTATGTTGGTGAAAAAGTTAATTTTGGTTGTGGTTGTGTTACAGTTAACTATGATGGAAAAAATAAACATCGAACAGTTATAGGTAACAATTGTTTTATTGGGTGTAATACAAATTTAATTGCGCCTGTAAAGGTTGCGGATGATGTTTATATTGCAGCAGGTTCAACAGTAACTGACGATGTACCTGAAAATTCTATGTGCATAGCTAGGGCAAGACAGATTATAAAAAAAGACTGGAAGTTAAAAAAATAAAAATTTAAATATATTTAGATTTTTAAGATTTTAAAATTTAGGAGATAGAAAATGAATATTCATGGTAAAGATATAAAAATTTTTTCTGGTAATACAAATAAAAAATTAGCTCAAGAAATTACATCAAGTTTAGGGCTTTCATTAGGCAAGAGTGAAGTAAAAACATTTTCAGATGGAGAAATTAGTGTTTCAATACAAGAATCGGTTAGAGGGTCAGATGTTTTTGTTTTGCAGTCTACTTCTAACAGAGTAAATGATAGCATAATGGAATTACTTATTATGATAGATGCTTTTAAAAGAGCGTCAGCTGGTAGGATTACTGCAGTTATGCCATATTTTAATTATGGACGACAAGATAGAAAAGCTAAATCTAGAGATCCGATATCAGCTAAATTATTAGCAGATTTGTTAAATATAGCGGGTGCGGATAGAATTTTAACTATGGATTTACATGCACCTCAAATTCAAGGATTTTTTAATATACCTGTTGACCATCTTTTGGGTTCACCTATTTTAGCTAAAGACTTTGCAGAAAGATTCAAAGATGATAATAAAGATGATATTGTTATAGTGTCACCTGATTTAGGATCTGTTTCTAGAGCAAGAAAGTTTGCAGAACATTTTGGAGGAGGTTCTCTTTCAATTATAGATAAAAGACGTCCAAAACCAAATGTTTGTGAAGTAATGAACATAATTGGAGATGTTAAAAACAAAAAAGTTATAATAGTTGATGACATGATAGACACTGCAGGGACGTTGTGTAATGCAGCTAATGCTTTGGTTGAAATTGGTGGAGCTGCTGAAGTTTATGCTTGTGCTAGCCATGCTGTGCTTTCTGGTGAAGCTGTTAATAGAATTAAAAACAGCAGAATAAAAGAGCTAGTTGTTTTAAACACAATTGAATTAGCTCAAGATAAATTGATAGATAAAATTAAAGTTCTATCAGTGGGTTCAACATTTGCAAATGCAATTTCAAGAATATATGAAGATAAACCGATGTCAATTTTATTTGATTAATTTTTTGCAATCTGTGGAGATAGTTTATGTTTAAAGCTAGTATAGATTACATAATTGTTGGCCTTGGTAACGTAGGTTCTGGTTATAATATGACTAGGCATAATATGGGTTTTATGGTTTTAGATGAAATTGCTGAAAGATGGAATTTTAAATTTAATAAAAATAAGTTTCAATCTTCTGTAAGCAATGTAAAGTTGTTAGACAAAAAATTGTTATTTATGAAGCCAGAAACCTACATGAATAATTCAGGGTTAGCAGTAGCTCAAGCGGTCAATTATTACAAAGTTCAAATGCAAAACATAATTGTTGTTTATGATGACATAACTTTAGATTTGGGTAAAATTAAAATAAAAAAACAGGGTTCTTCTGGCGGACATAATGGCTTAAAAAGTATTATAGAACTTACAGACAGTGAATTGTTCCCGAGAGTTAAGGTTGGAATTTCTGCCAAGCCGAGTAAAGAATATAAATTGGCAGATTGGGTTTTAAGTAGGTTTAAAGACGAAGAAATGCAAAATTTAAAACAAGGGTTACTTTTAGCCAGTGATGCAGTTGAAACTATTATAAAATATAACGTAGATGTTGCGATGAATAAATTTAATTAATTTATTTTGTGTTTTTGATTATTTTAATTATAAAGAGAGACGGTTAAAATTTGAGTAATAAAATTAATGTTGTGGCTATTGTTGGCCCTACAGCAACCGGTAAAACCAAGCTGGCAATAGAAATTGCTAAAAAAATTAAAGCAGAAATTATTAATGCAGATTCTATGCAAGTTTATAAAGGTATGAATATTGGAACAGCTAAACCATCAAAAGCTGAGAGAGAAAATATTCCTTACCATTTAATAGATGTTGTTGATAATAAACAAAATTTTAATTTGGCAGATTATGTAAAATTAGCTCATAATAAAATTAATGAAGTTTATAGGCTAGGTAAGTTGCCTATGTTGGTTGGGGGTACTGGTTTATATATAGATGCAGTTTTAAAGAATTTTAAACTTGATGTTTTACCTGAAAACAAAGAAGTTAGAGATTTACTAAAAAAAAAATATGAACAATATGGTCAAGAATATTTATTTAATGAATTAAAGGCTTTAGATTCTAAAGCGGCAGGAAGAATTGCTCCTAATAATGTAAAACGCATTATTAGGGCTCTTGAAATTAATTATTTAAAAGGTAAAAATTTAGATGAATGCTATTTAGAAACTCAGTCTACTAATGAGCTGTATAATTCAATAATATTTGGTTTAAATTACAAAAACAGAGATGTTTTGTATGAAAATATTAACAAAAGAGTAGATGAAATGGTAGCTAAAGGCTTAGTTGAAGAGGTAAAATCTTTACTGAAAGAAGGGCTAAGCAAAACTGCTGGACAAGCAATTGGTTACAAAGAATTTCAAAATTATTTTTTGGGTAACGAAAGTTTGGAAAATGTTGTAAACCACATAAAACAAAGTACGAGAAAATATGCTAAAAGGCAACTTACATGGTTTAAGAAGAATAAAAAAATAATTTGGATAAATATAGACGAATATAGAAATTTTAGAGAAATACTAAATTTTTGTCTAGAAGTACTAGAAAAATATAAATTAATATGATAAAATATAAAATAGCATAAATTTTAATTTATAAATAAATATTCATAAGTAATTATTAGTTAGGAGAAATAAGTATGTCGGATAATAAAATGCAAGATATTTTTTTAAAACATATTGTTGATGAAAATATAGTGGTACAGATTTTTTTAACTAATGGTTTCCAAATGCGTGGTATTATAGCTAGTTTTGATGATAAGGCTATTATAGTAGAAAATAATAATCAGAAAAATATGATTTATAAACATGCAATATCTACTATTACATTAAATGGAGGAACCAAAGAAGAAATTAAAATATAATTAACTTGCATTGTGTATGCTAAATTTTGCCTTTATAAGTTAAGGATATATAATAATGAAAAATATTTTAAGAATTATTTTAATAGTTGTTTTTATTTGGTTTGGATTAATTTCTTATAATCATATTATAGACCATTTTGAAGATGTGCATTATGAAACAGAGATAGTTTACACGTCATCTATTACAAATTCTTTTAGTGGAAAGGCATTAATTATTAGAAATGAATCTTTGCTTGAAGTTGTTGATGATAAAATTGTAAATTATTTTGTTGAAGATGGCGAAAAAATTGCTAGTGGAGATGTTATTGCTAAAGTCTATAATAACGATGTTAATGCACAGCATACATATAAATTAAACAATATAGAAGACGAATTAGAGTTGCTATTGGATGTTAAAGTTTTGAAAAATAATAAAAATTCAACTTCAGAGGTTTTATATAACCAAATTATAAGTAATTTAGGTAGTTTTATAGATTCTGCCCAAACACATACATTAGATGATTTTAGAAATATTAAGTATGCATTATTTGTGTCCTTAATTAAAATAAATTTAGTTTATGGAAAAATAGAAGGTTTAGATGAAAAAATCGATTATTTACAAAATGAAGCACAGAAACTCAAAAATGAAACTTATGATTATAAAACAATTTATGCTGACAGAGATGGGTATTTTAGTAGCAAAATAGATGGCTATGAATCTGATGAAATTTTAAATTTAGAAGAGTATAGCTATGATGATTGTTTGAATCTTTTGAATAAGTCACCTAAGAATGTGAGTAAAAATTATGTTGGAAAAATAATTAATGATTTTGATTGGTACATTCTTTTAAAAACAGATAAGAAAAATGTAGAAAAATTAGGTGGAACATATTTTGTTAATATAAATTATAATATTCCATATGTAGAAAACATACCGGCTACTGTTATAGATATAAAAGAGAAAAATGATAAAAATATTGTTGTTTTAAAAAGCAATTTTATGTCTAAAGATATTGCTAACCTAAGGAATAGCAATGTTGTGTTATCAACTAAATCTTTTTATGGGCTGGTTGTTAGTTTAGAGGCTATTAGGTTTAGTAATGGTCAAATGGGTGTTTTTGTAAAAGAAAATAAGGAAATTAAATTTAAGAAAATAGATTCTTTATTTGAAACAGAAAAGAAAGTAATATCTCAAATAAGGCCATTAGATAGCGATTATTTGCAAGCCTTTGATGAAGTTATTTTAAGAGGACAAGGTTTGTATGATGGCAAAAAAATAAATAATTAATTGAATTAATAAAAAATTGGAGGAGTTTAATAATGAGTTTAGTTGAAAAAATTAAAAATATAATGGGTTTACCTGAGGATGAAATGGAAGAAGAAATGGATTTAATAACAAGTGGCAACGTTATATCTCATCCATCTGCAGAAAATAAAAATAATAAAGTGCTGAATATTAATACTACTACACAGCTTCAAGTTGTTTTAGTGAAACCTGAAAGGTATGAAGATGCAGGCTCTATAGCGGACCATTTAAATTCTAAACATACTGTGGTTTTGAATTTAGAAGACACTAGTAGGGATATATCTAGGAGATTGTTAGACTTTTTAAGTGGCGTAGCTTATGCTAATAGTGGGCAAATTAAACGTGTTGCTAATGGTACTTATATAATAACACCTTATAATGTAGATATTATGGGCAACCTTTTAGACGAAATTGAAGGCAATGATGTGTTTTTTAGCTAATCAAGATTTAGTATATTAGCGTAAAGTGAAGAATTATTTTTATTTTTGAGAAATGGAGGTTATTAACTTTATGGACCCACAAGAAATTTTAAATAAAAAGTTTGAAAAAAGTAAGGTCTTCGGCTACAAAACTTCGGACGTAGACGATTTTATTTCAGAAGTATTTAAAAGCTATAGTGAGTTATGTAAGGAAAAAGAAGAGTTAGAAAAAAAAGTAGATTTTTTAGTTGAAAAACTTTCAGAATATAGAAGTCAAGAGAATAAATTGACTGATATTTTATTGGAAGCTAAAAAAGTAAGTGACAATGTAATTAAAAAATCTAAAGAAAAGGCTGAAGAAATTTTAAATAATGCTTCTTCAAAATCAGAAGAAATTGTTTTAGTAGCTAAAAATGAAGTAGAAAAACAAAAAAATTTGCTTTCTAAATTACAAAAAGAGACAAGCGATTTTAAAAATAAAATGTTGTCATTATATAAATCTCATGTAGATTTAATTTCTACATTACCTTCTTATAAAAATGAAGAAAGTTCAAATTCTGCTGGTAAAAATGAAAATGAAAAAAGCTTAGAAAATGAGAAAAAAAATTCGCTTAAAGAACGTACGTTTTCAATATCTTTAGATAAAAATGGAATACCTGTAAAAGTTGATGAAGAAAGTATAGAAGATACCAAAAACATAGCATTGAAAGAAGATGTAAAAAAAGTTTTATCTAAGTATGATTTTAATGAAGACAAAAATAAAAATTCTAAATTTCAAGAGCCATTAAGATTTGGAAATAATTACACATTTAATAATAAAAATAAAAGAAATAAATCTAAATAATAATGTTGCAATTTAATTTATTAAAAGGAGTTATGATTGCTTTATGCTTGATATAAAAATTATAAGGTCAGATCTTGATTTAGTTAAAAAGTCTGTTAATAGGCGAGGAAAAGATTATAGCGAATTATTTGATAAGATTGTAAATATAGATAAACAAAGACGAGATATTAGCGCTAAGTGTGATAATTTAAAGTGCGAACAAAATAATTTTAGCAAACAATTGCCAGAATTAAAAAAGAATGGTCAAGACGTTTCTTTGATGATGAAAGAAATGAAGCAAATTTCTGAAGAGGTAAAAGTTCTTTCACAAAAAGCATTAGAGTTAGAAAATTTACAACGCGAGATTTTGTTGCAGATTCCTAATATGATAGATGAAACTGTTCCTGATGGGTTAGATGATAAAGATAATGTAGAAATTAGAAAATGGTCTGAGCCGAGAAATTTTAATTTCTCTCCGTTGGCTCACTGGGATATTGGTAAAAATTTAGATATTATAGACCCTGAAAGAGCAGCAAAAGTTACAGGAACAAGATTTGTTTTCTATAAAGGTTTGGGTGCAAGGTTAGAACGTGCAGTTATTAATTTTTATTTAAACACTCACACGCAAAATGGCTATAAAGAACTTTTTCCACCTTTTATGGCTAACAAAGATTCTTTAATTGGCACTGGTCAATTACCTAAATTTGCAGAAGATATGTTTAAGCTTGAAAATAAAAATTATTATTTAATATCAACTGCTGAAGTGCCAGTTACAAACTATCATAGGTCGGAAATTTTGTCGGCAGATGAGCTTCCTATTAAATATTGTGCATATTCTGCATGCTTTAGGGGAGAGGCAGGAAGTGCAGGGCGTGACACAAGAGGGTTAATTCGCCAACATCAATTTAATAAAGTTGAGTTAGTTAAATTTGTAGACCCAGAGACTTCTTATGCTGAATTAGAATCATTAGTGTTAGATGCTCAAAGAGTTTTACAATTGTTGGAATTACCACACAGAGTTGTTGCACTTTCTGCAGGAGATTTAGGTTTTACAAGTGCAAAAACTTACGATATTGAAGTCTGGATGCCTTCTTATAATAGATACGTTGAAATATCAAGTTGCTCTAATTTTGAAGATTATCAAGCTAGACGGGCAAACATAAAGTTTAAGAGAAATGCTAAAGATAAAGCACAGTACTTACATACGTTAAACGGTTCTGGTGTGGCTGTTGGAAGAACAGTTGCGGCGATTTTAGAAAA
>CAYPLT010000049.1:0-8224 GCA_964411695.1 uncultured Candidatus Soleaferrea sp. | reverse complement strand
ATTATTTCTTTAATATTAGAAGACCAAACAATTTGTAAAATGTTAAAAAAATCAACCAATCCAATAAACATCATTACTCCGCCAAAAATCATCATTGAAAATCCTAATAATTTATCTCTATTTCTAGTTCTATTTTCCTCAGGAGCTTTATCTAAAAAAGGCAAAATCAAAAAAAATAAACCAGAAATTATTGTTATTGCCTTTAGTACACTCACCATTTTATTTGATTCGTGAATGTACATTCCATCTACACCTGTATTATTTATAATTAAAATGGTTCTCAAACACATTGTAATTAAAGTAATAATTAAAAATACTCCAAACATTTTTTTTGATTTACACATCAAATATTACACCTTCCTTTATATGTTTAAAATCAATTTTTATTATTTTAAACCTAATTTAAGAATTTGTTACATAACTAAACCTATAATTAAACCCAATAATGCACCACCAAAAACTTCTAATGGAGTATGCCCTAAAAACTCTTTTAATGTTTTAATAGCAATATGTTCATCGTTATCTAACTCATCTAATTTTCCTTGTTCTTTTTTTATTGGGTCAATAACTATTTTATTAATGACTTTTGCTTGTTCACCTGCTGCCCTTCTAACTCCCATAGCATCGTACATTACTATGCCTGCTAAAACTATAGATAGCCCAAATATAATAGAATCTGCACCACATTGTTTATATATTGCAACGCAAGTTGAACTAACAAGTGCAGAATGAGAGCTAGGCATACCACCTGCACCAAATAATCTTTCCCAAGAAAAACTTCTGTGAATAAAATAATAAAAAAATATTTTTAAAGTTTGAGCTGTAACCCATGAAATAAGAGAAATTCTAATTACATAGTTATTAAAAATGCTAAATATTATGCTTAAAATAAATAACCACCTCTTTTAAAATATATAAATTAATCTAAATATCTAAACCTAAAATATAATCAGTTAATTTAAGTATAAATTCGCTATTTTCGAACATTAAACTATTAATTAACCGCTTGGCTTCACAAGTTAAATTTTCTACTGTCTGTTTACATTTAGAAATACCTAGCAAATCTACAAACGTAATTTTATTATTTTTTTTATCAATACCCACAGTTTTACCTAAATTCTTTTCCGTGCCAACTACATCCATAATATCATCTCTAATTTGATATGCTAAACCTATTGTCTCACCATATTGAGATGCCACATTTTGTGAGTTTGATTTAGTACCTGCAACTAAACTTCCAATTAAAGCGCACACTTTCATCAAATCACCTGTTTTTAGAGAATGAATTAATGCAAGTCTTGCTAAAGTAACACCTTTTTGAGTGTTAATATCTAAATCTTGACCTAATATCATACCTTTGTGTCCAATTGCTTCAGACAATTCTTTTATAATTTTAACTTTAATATTGTTATTAACATCTGATTTTGATATTATATTAAAAGCATATGTCAATAGTCCATCTCCAGCCAATAAAGCTGTAGCTTGTCCAAATTTAACATGGCAAGCAGGCTGACCTCTTCTTAAATTATCATCGTCCATACACGGTAAATCGTCATGAATCAATGAATATGTATGTACCATTTCAACAGCACAAGCTACATCTATAGCTTGAGACATCAAACCACCGAAACATTCACAAAACGCCAAAATTAAAATTGGTCTTATTCTTTTTCCACCAATATTTAAGCTGTATTTCATTGCATTAATAACTTCTGAATCTACAAAAGTTTCTTCTATTATGTTTGCTAACCTTTCATTAACTGCCAATTTATAATTTTCATACTTTTCTAAAAATAAGTTCATTAACTTTCTCTCCAATTATCATTATCTAAAGACTCTAAAGCTTCGTCTTTTAGAACTTCTGTAGACTTTTTTACATTATCATCAACTAAAGAACCCAAAATTCCATGTATGAACCCTGTTTCTTCTTTAGTGACATATTGCTTAGATATCTCAAGAGCTTCATTTATAGTTACAATACTTGGAACATTATCTATAAATAATATTTCTGATATTGCCATCTTTAAAATAGCTAATGACACTTTTGAAATCCTTTCAATTTCCCATCTTTTAGAATATTTTTTTATTAAATCATCAATCTCAACTTTGTTGACTATAGCATACTTTGCTATTTTTTTCCCAAAAGGAATAATTTCAACACCTCTGTACATTTCTGCCATTCTAGTTATGCAACTAACAGATTCATGATTAAACATATTTTCAAAAATAATAATAAATGCTTGTTCTCTAGCACATCTTCTTTTATACATTTTTTAAATCCTACTTCTAAAAGCATGTTAAAAAACAATGCTTAATTTCAAAATACATAATTAAATATAAAACAGAATAAAGCCAACTCAAGCTTCAATTAGCCAAAACAAATCTAACTGAAGCCAGGGAAGCTTAAAAATTTCAAATAATAAACTAGTTTTCATTTATTATCTCATTTATTATTTCATTAAATTCTATACCTAAAATATGGACATTAACTTTAGATATCGCTATGCCAGTCATTGACTGTATAGAATCTTTAACTTTTTGTTGTACTTCTTGACAAACCAATTGAATTTTTGAACCATGTTTTACATTAATGTAAACATCTATGATGGCGATATCATTATTAATATTCACTTTTATTGATTTAGGTATCAACCCATTTTTAAAATGGAATACATCTTTCATCTTTACTTCATCAACAATAGAAGCAACGCCATCAACTTCACTAGCAGCTTCTTTAGCAATTGCAGCTATTACATCTTGAGAAATTTTTAAATTTCCATCAATGTCGTTTTGATTTTTTTTATTCATACCAAATAAATGTTATATTACTGTCAATTTGAAATATAACACGTCTCCTCCAATCCTTTATTTTGCTTTATAGTTATATTATAGCATAAATTAAAATAGATACAAGAGTTTATTATGAAAAATTTTATATTTAGCAATTAATAAAATAAAAAAATTAAGCATTTAAAATATAAATTTATAATCTTTTGATGTAACTAAATTATAATTATTTTTTTATTTAACCTCTACTATGGATATTTTTTCAGAATCAATATCTGTTTCAGTAATGACTACATCTTTAATTTGAGCAACTTGAGAATTTTTAAGACCTTTAGTTTTTATTATAACTGTAACTTTCTCTCCTTGCAAATAAACCATAACTTCAGAAAAACCTTTGGCTTTTATAATATTTTCTATTTTACCTTCAGATTCTATGGTTTTGGAAAGGGCTGTGGCTTCTTCAATTAGCTTATCTTTACTTTGTTTATCACTTCCAGATTCATCTAACATTTTCTTTAAAGCTTCTATAGATTCATCTCTACTTTTTTGTCTATTCAACCTTGCTTGTGCAAAATATTCATTTGATTTTGTAGAAATTGCTGCTACATTTTCTGTTTCCTCTTCTTTAGATTTGTTATAATCACGCTTTACGAATTCTGCTTCTCCGTAATTTTTAATTGAATCTACGCTACTTACTAATTTATGTGGTTCTTCTGTGTTAGAAAATTCCCAATTTAAATAAATTGCAATGCCTAAACCCAAAACTAGCGTTGCTAAAACTATTTGTCTCTTTCCTATTATTAAGTTCATTTTTAATATCCTCCTAAATAAATTAAAATATTTTTTAACTAATATTTAATTAAAACTTTTTGTAACAAAAACTCTGCTAGACGATATGTTTAAAACTGTTGTTAATACATTTGTTATTTGTTGATTAACCAAAGGTTCGTTTCCGCCTTGACACACTACTACTACACCTTTAATTTTAGGTTGTATTTCTGTTTTTATTAAAGCTTGTCGTCTACCACTTGGTCCATCAACTAACATCAATTTTTTTTCTTCATCATTCCTTTCTTGCAATTTTAAAGGAGTTTTATCTTTAAAATCACTTATTTTATCTGTTTTTTCTCGCCTTTCTTGTGCATATATATATTCTATGCCACTTTCAAGAGTCACCATAATTTTGGCTTTACCTACACCATCTATTTCTTCAACCAAATCTAGTAACCTTTCTTCAAGTTTATGTTCATAACCACTCACGTTAAAATTTATATCTTTATTTTTTTGTTTCTTGCTAGAGCTAGAAACAAATCCAGATATAAGCATCATAGAAAGTCCAGTTACTAAACATAAAATTAAAATTATTTTTTTCTTACTTTCAGAATATTGACCTAATTTTTGTTTGACATCCATTATATTAAAAAAATTTGTCATTGTTAACTACAGCTCTTTTCAATAAATTTAATCTATTTTAAAATCTTATCCATCAACTAAATAAATTTCAGGTATTCCATCATATTTATTATTAATATAATTTTTTATCATTGATTCATCATACTCCTCTCCATTTTTCACAAAAATTTCTATACCATTAATTAATATGCTTGATTCATCTTTTGTATTAATATTTATTAAAATTTTTACTGGATTTATTTTCTTATATATCAAATCTTGCCTTACCATGTTTTGTAATTGCCTTTCAACTTCGCCAAAAGTTTGATTTTTTTTTATTTCATCAAATTTTTTGCTAATATCTTCTCCATAATCACAAACATCAAAATTTAAATTAATATCAAAATCTTTAAAAATAAAACCCGAAAACATGCAAGATAATAAAAAAATACTCATTACTAAATTTACTAGTCTTCCCATTCCGCTTTCAGGTAAAATAATTTTCACCATACAACCTACTACAGTTGCTAAACATATTGAAAATGCCCATTCTTTCAAAACAATCCCAACCCCAAAGCCAAAATTACAGTCATACTTACAATAATAATTAAAATGTAACTTACAAAAATTGCAAGCAATAATTCCATAACATAGCTATTTGATTTTAATAAATTAGAAACCTGCGTTATATTAAAAAAGTTTGCCAAAACAGCAGAAATCCTAGTCACCAGTATCCATATCATCAACCTTACTAAAACAGGTAAGAAAGTTAAAACTATAAAAATAATTACAAATACCCCTGTACCAGATTTTATAAAACTAAAACACCCTTTAACCGAAGTGTATGCATCTGAAATAACTCCTCCAATTACTGGAACTGAGCTACTAATTAAAAATTTAGCTGTTTTAGTACCTACTGTGTCAGCGCTACAAGCTACTACACTATTAACAGTAATTAACCCCACTAACGCTGTCACAAAAAAGCTTAGAGTCCAAGTAATAACATTTTTTATTTCTTTAGCCGACTCATTTATATTTAAACTCGAAGAAAACGACCCGACCAAACAAAAAACCATATAAATCATAATTATTACTAAAATTTTGTTAGATAATATGTAAGAAAACACTTGGCATATAAAAAACAAAAAAGTATTATAAACTCCGCCTGTTATATTAAAACCACAACTGCTCATTAATCCAGTGTATATTGGTATGATACTTAACATAAAATTAGATATACGATTGATTTCTTCTACACCATATTTAACACATTCAATTAATGGTTGGCAAATAAACAAAAATACACTCAATACACATACACACTTAAAAACTTCATTTACTGTACTATTATTACAACAAATTTTTAATGCTTCAATTATGGCTAAAATCAAAATAATTCCAATAATGTTAACAGTAATCTTCAATGGTATTTTTACTTCTGATTTTACACTTTCAATAATAAAACTTAAAAATTCAGATGGAGGAAATAATAAATGTTTTAATTTTTCATTTCTGTTTATTTTATCATCTTGGTCCAATAATTCATCATCAAAAACATTATTTATTTTTTGTAAAATTTCATTGTCAGCATATTTCGATAAAACATCATTAATACCTGTTTCATCACAAATATTTTCTAAATTATTTGTAACAAAATTTTCGGTAGCAAAAACCTTATTAGTTAACAACACAAAAATTCCCAAAATTATGTATATAAATACAAAAAATTTTTTTAACATCTTTTTTCTCCAAAATTCTTTTAATTAATACTTAAGCATTTCTAACACTACAGAAATTATTTTTTCAAATAATGGCAAACTAATAAGTAAAATTGCTATTTTCCCCATCAACTCTAATTTAGAAGAAATTGCTGTTTCACCTGCATCTTTACAAATATCAGAAATTAATTGTACAATAAAAGTCAATCCTATAGATTTAAAAATAATCATTCCATATTCATTTGGCATATTGGTTTCTTCTATCAAGTATTGCAATTTATCAATAACAGGAATGATATTAACTATACACCAAAACAAAATAATAATACCAGTTAGCAATGTAACTATTAAAGCATAAGTTGATAAATGATTTTTTAAAAGTAACGACATTATTACACCAATTAAAGCAATACCAATTATTGAAAATACACTCATTTTCTTTTCCTGATTTTTAATATTTTATAATCTAAAAATAGATTTAATTGCATCAAACAAATTGCTTATTTGAGTTATTATCATCATTAACACTACAATTAAACCGGCTAAAGTTGTCATCATAGCTTGTTCTTCTCTACCAGATCTTATTAACAGTTGATTTAAAACAGCTACTATTATGCCTATTGCTGCAATTTTAAATATCAAATCTACTTCCATAAAAATCATCTCCTACCGAATTTTACCAAATTAAAATAACAACAGCCAAACCAAATAAAAGACCAAAACTGCTATAAATTTTATAATATTTATCTTCATCGCTATTCGCTAACTTTATTTTTCTTCTTAATTCTAATAAAGCAAAATTTATATTCGAAACCTGGTCATCAATACACCCACCTCCTAACCAATTTCCAAATTTACAAAGATAACCAATTTCATCTTCATTTAAAATAAAATACAACTTTCCATTTGTAACAGCGAGGTTCCATCCATCTTCAACAGACTGTCCATTTAATAAATATTTATTTAAATCTCCAAAAATTCCTATTTCTTTAAAATAATTATTTTTATTTAGTTTTTCAAATATTTCATATATAGAACTCTTATTATAAAGTATTTCACTTTTAATAATTTCTAAAGCTTCTTCCATAACTCTTAAATATTCAACACGTTTTTTTAGCTTACTTGCTGAAGAAATTCCACAAAAAGATAAGCTTAAAATTATAACTAAACTTCCTATGACTTTAATCAACAAAAAATCACCTTCTTAAGCTTAAATAAACTAATTTATCATAATTATTTTTTTTATTTTAGAAAGTTTTTCACTAGAATCTAAAATAACTATAGAATCAAATACCCCAAGGCTTAACAATTTTTGAACTTTATTTTTTTTATATACATCATGCTCAGATTCAGCATGAATTGTAGCTATAAACTTAACACCTGAATTTAAAGCATTAGATATTGCTTCAACTTCTTGATTTGTACCAATTTCATCACATACAATAATGTCAGGTGACATAGTTCTAAGCGCCATCATCATACCTTTAGATTTTTTGCAACCACCAAAAACATCAATCGGGCAACTCAGAAACCCATATGCAATTTCAAACCGTTCATCCATAACCGAAATATTATAAAATTTGCCCAATTTGCCACTCGCAATTTGATTAACAAGATCTCTAAGTAAAGTTGTTTTTCCACTGCCAGGGCAACCACAAATTAAAATACTTCTTAATTTTTCTTTCAATAAAGAATTTATTAGTTCATCTGCAACATGTGAAATAAAATGGC
The DNA here is from genome assembly GCA_964411695.1 of uncultured Candidatus Soleaferrea sp. Taxonomy (GTDB): domain Bacteria; phylum Bacillota; class Clostridia; order Oscillospirales; family Ruminococcaceae; genus RGIG8779. The sequence continues at coordinate 596 of CAYPLT010000049.1, read as the reverse complement.
AAATTCTAACATTTAAAGACGTTATTTTTGTAATATTAATAATTTCGTTATTTTTTTCAATAGTCGTACCACAAATTCCTACTCTATGCCCACCTTTTAACGTTATAAAACCATTATTAATTTGGTCTTGATAAGCATAAATAGAATAATCACACATGCGTTTAAAACTTAAATTTATTTGCTCTTCGGAAACAATGTACAAATCATCTCCACAATGTTTAACTGCATTACCAAATTTATTAACATAGTAATTTTCGCCCATACATTTAATAACTATCGGGTTGTTAGCTCTTATTCTTATTTCTTGAACATTGGTTTGAAACCCGATATCTAATTTGCTGAGTAAAACTTTTAATTCATCTTGTAATTTATCTACAACTTCCAAAAAATTTTCGTTCATCAAAATAATGAAATTCCTTTTAAAAATAAAATTTAATTTAAAAATAACATTGTTAATATTAAAACAAGCTTATATAACATATTTATTTTTATATGTCCCATTTTATTCTTATTTTGTCTTAATTTTTTATTTTATATATTTAATATTTATTTTCAACTTAAAATAAATATATAGTATAAATAGCTGATTTTTTTTT
>CAYPLT010000048.1:4732-8469 GCA_964411695.1 uncultured Candidatus Soleaferrea sp. | reverse complement strand
CATATTTCATTATGTTTTTATACCCTTGTTTTTTGAGATGTGTTTCATACTGTTTATTTTTTTTCTGTTCTAACGCTACCTCACATTTTGTTCCTAATTCGTCTATGTCTTTAGTTACTTTAATCTCTATTATTATGGCTACATCTCTATCATCTATTGGCTGTAGTATTATGTCACTTCTTCCTAATCCACTTTCTAAATTTAAATATATTACATAATCTTTTATTCTGCTAAATATTCCCAAGAATATTCCATGGTAAAAATTTTCACCGGCATCATAAAAACTTATATTTTCAATTACAAATTTATTTATTTCTCTTCTTAACTCTTCCTCATCACCGTCTATAAGACTTTTATAGAGTACGCTAAAATCTTTCTCTTTTACTTTTTCTTCAAACCAATTTCTTATTATTACCTTGTAGATAAATAATAATTCATTGTTTGGTATCTTTAGCTCATAGTGACTTATTACGTCGCCTTCTTCTCGCCTTTCTTTTGTGTAAGTCAAATATCCAGTAAAGAATAGCATACTCCATATGTTTTCTGTGTTTTCATCTAACTCATTATATGTTATGTTTGAATTTAATGTTTTTTCTATTGTCCCACCATTTATTAATGTTTCTATCTCGTTTTTGGTTATGTTATCTGCATTTTTTATGAGTTTATTTACTATATCATTTCCGCTTGTGTTTACCCAATATGCTTCAGGTTGTTTTTTATTATTGTTATTCACTTCATCTACGTATTTGAGTATACTCCACGGGTTATATATATCTTGTATTCCAAACCTGTAACCATCATACCATTCTTTTATTTCCTCTCTTTTCTCTTCTAAGCCATAATATTTTAGCATCTCATCTACTTCATCTTGTGTAAAACCAAAATGTTCTGAATACTGTACATCCAATATCGAATTGATTTTTAAATTGTTTAGACCTGTAAATATGCTCTCTTTTGATATTCTCAAACACCCTGTCATTATTGAAAATTCTAAGCTGGTATTGTCTTTTAAAACTTCTTGCAACAATGCCCTTATGAAGTTTATTGCTTCGTCATAAAAGCCTCTTAAATATGAATTTTGCAGTAGTACATCATACTCATCTATTAACACTATTGGTTTCTGATTATAGTATTTTTCTAAGTACACGCATTAGTTTTTCATTGATGAAGTGTAATCGGCAAATAAAGCTTTTTGATTCATTATTTTTATGAAAATATTTTTTTCATTTTCATCTTTTATCATTTCTAATAAATATTCATGTCACTTATATTCTGAACCAATGGTTTTTATAATAGCATTATAAGTTTCTTCCCAGGTGTTCATTCTAGTGTCTTTAAAAGTTAAACTAATAACTGGGTATTTACCTTGATGTTGCTGATATCTTTCACCAATTTGCCAGATTTTTTTGTCTTTGAACAGATATCTGTTGTCTTCTTCTGTTTTTTCAAAAAAATATTTTATCATTAAAAGATTAAGCGTTTTGCCGAATCTTCTGGGTCTGGTGAATAAACTTACTTTACATCTAAAATCTATGATATCTTTCAGCATAGAAGTTTTGTCTACGTAATAATAGTTATAATCAAGCATTTCTTTGTAGTCGCTTATGCCTATTGGAATAATTTTTTTATTTATATCAAAAGCCAAAATAAGTCTCCTCCATAACATATTATATATATTTATATTATACCTTATCTCTTCTGACTTTTCAATTACTGGTGGTAATAGATGTATATAATTAGAAGTAAATATACACATTTTTATATTGGTTTATGTAATTATAACGATACAAAAATTGTAATAAAAGTAAATACTTACCTATTGACAAAAAGTAAATTATATGTTATAATACTAGATATTGTGGGTCGTGGGTTAATTATATTTTTTTAGTAATCTTAAAGGGTGTGTATATATGTTTGGTCAAAGGTTAAGAGAATTAAGAAAAAAAAATGGTTTAACACAGGCAGCTTTAGGTGAGCAAATAGGTGTAAGTGCAAGTGCAGTTGGAATGTATGAACAAGGGCACAGAGAACCAGATAACTATACTTTACTTAAAATTTGTGATATATTTGAAGTTTCTACAGATTATTTAATTAACGAAGATTTAAAATGTTCTATATTTTTTAACCCAGATGACGAACATAATTTAAATGATTTAGTTAATATGTTTTTAAAAGCTCTTTCTAAACAACGCAACATAGTTTATAAAGATCAAAAATTAGAACAACAAGATGTCCAAAGGGTAGCAGATGCTATAAAACTAGCAGTATCTTGTACATTGTCTCAAGATGAGTTTTAAAAATAAAGTTTAATAATTGTGGATTTATAAATTCTAAAATGTAAGTCTTATAATTTAGCATATTTGTGTATTATGTATGTTTTATAGTGTAGACATCAAAATCCTTTATGATAAAATGCTATGAACCATGTCAGGCGGGGAACCGAGCAGCATTAAGTAGATTTTTTTATGCATTTTAGGTAGTTTTGATGTTTACATTATGAGACATACATGTAGGCTGTATTTTAGTGAAAGTTTGTTATAAAGCGACAAAATGAGTCTGATAATTCATTTTGTCGCTGAATTTTTTTATTTATTCAAGATGAAACCTTTCTTTTTAAGTTGAAAAGTTGATAAAAAAGTTGAAAACTTAATTTTTTTATTACCTTTGAAGTTTAATCATACATAAAAACAGCTAATAAATAATGGTCTACAAATCTATTTGTTATTATCTAAAATTTTAAATATGCATGTTAAAAATATAAAAACATTCAATACCTCTAAATCACTATTGCAACTATAACTTTTTAGAGCTTTTTTTATGTTTTGTTTTTTAAATTTTTTCTAAGTAAAAACACAAATTTTTTATCGATGAAATGGAATCTCTAAAAATATAGCTTTCTCATTTTAATATTTTATCATTTTGGTTTTATTTACGTAATAGTATTTGTAAGCCAGTATTATTTTATGGTTGATAATGTCAATTAGAATAATTTTATATTTATATCGAACAACGTAGTAATTCGCCCTCGTCAACTGAGATCAAAAAAAGTTCGGTTAAAAAATGAACATATATCAACAATGCATTAATTTAAAAAGTTTAAAATTCAACATAGATTTTAAATATTACCTAAAAGCTATATAATGGTAGGTTATGCCTCTGAAATTTAGATTTTTTACAACCTTACAAATCGGGCTAGCTTTAATATTTTTGGCCGTAAATCCGTTGGGTGCTGGCCATAACCCTGCAGATGGAGCATCTTTTGAGCAGAAACCAAAATACAAAATAGCATCTTGTGTGTTACTAGAAAATTTAACGCTAGGGCTATTACCTGCAAAAACTATTACAAACGACGGTGTAAACGGTAGATTAATTAATTGAGAATCACTTCCATTACCCATAAATGACCCGACAACATAAAAAGGGTTAGCTGAACTGTTAGGGTTAATATGCAATTCAGAATTATTAATATGGTCGTTAAAATGTTTAATTATCGCTTCATTACAGTGTATTTTGGAGTCTTTTATATGAGCTTTAAAAGCCACTGTATCCTCAGGCGCAACGTGAATATTTTTGTCCGCACAATGGTTGGATATTGACGTTTTTATATTTGTTATCGCGTTCTGGTCTACATGCATTTTGGGGTCTTTTATATGAGCTTTAAAAGCCACTGTATCCTCAGGCACAACGTGAATATTTTTGTCCGCACAATGGTTGGATATTGACGTTTTTATATTTGT
>CAYPLT010000048.1:0-4632 GCA_964411695.1 uncultured Candidatus Soleaferrea sp. | reverse complement strand
CTACATGCATTTTGGAGTCTTTTATATGAGCTTTAAAAGCCACTGTATCCTCAGGTGCAACATGAATATTTTTGTCTGCACAATGGTTAGCAAAAGAAGTTTTTATTTTTTCCAGTTTAGCCGGTGTAGTATGTAAAGTTTTATCTTTTGTGTGGCTGTCAAATAAAGAAGAAATTTTTTTCAAGTGATCCTGGGACAAATGAGATTTTTCGTCATTTATGTGTTTTTCTATTTGCGAACTTATTTGAATTACTTTTTCTTCGTCAATATGTATTTTAGAGTTAGCTATGTGAGTTTTAATTGAGTCACTTGTATCTTGGTCTATGTGTACCTGAGAATCTTCAGTATGAGTTTTTAAATTACTTTCTAAAATTTTAAAACCTTCGTCAATGGCCTGATTATCATTGTTAAAGTCGGCCATGCAAAATTTGTCATTATTTTGCCATAAATTTAAGTGTAATTTGGGGGTTTTGTTTGAGCTAGACATATATTACTCCTTTTATTTTAATATGATTATTTATTAATAAAATTTCGTTTAATATGAAACATTTTTAATTTGTACTAAAATCGTCCCAAGAAAATTCTTGGTTAGTGTCAATGATGATATTTTCTAGCTGAGACCAAGAAACCTCAGAATTGATGTCAAAAAACACTTCAAGGTGAGCAGGTAACATTTTGCTTACTAAATCTTTAAATAAAGATACATTTTGTGGTTTAAAGTGTTTATCTTTAAAAGATATTGTAATAGATTCGTCTTGAGAATTTTCTTTAATTATGCAGTCAAAACCTAAGGCTTTTAAAGAATTTTCTATTCCGATTTTGTTAAAATTGTCTGGTTTGGAAGAAAGTGCATAAATTAATTGATTTTGAATCTGTGCAATATTTTGGTCTTTGTTTATTAATAAACCAAGCAATCTGCATATATTTTTGAGTCCGTAATTTTTTGCAGTTTGAACAAAAGCTTCGTTTAATAGCTCATCTATTTTAGCATTTATTTTTTGAAGAGGTAAGCTGTAAAGCTGAGCCTCTTTTTCAAGTGTTTTCGGGTCATATATTTTAAGTGGAGACAGCATATTTAATATGTTTTCTTTTATGTTTATCATGAAACCCTCCATTTAAGCTATGCAAAAAATTTTTAAAATTTATTGTTTTGTAATTGTTAAGTTATTTAAGCAGATAATTTCATTGGGTTCTAAAAATACATCTTGAGATGGATTTAAAAATTTGTAGTTTTCAATTCCAGGTATGTTTAATATTTGTGAACCAAGAGCAGCTAATTTTAATGGTTGAGCAATTTTTAAATTGTTGAAATAATCTTTAATTAATTCTGAAGTTTTTTGTTTCATCTCAGCAAAGTCAAAAGCTTGGTTTATTTCAATTACTAAAGAAAGGTCCGACTTTTTTGTTCTAGCAAATTGTACGTCAACATCTACGTTTATTTCTTTTTCTACTTCAAAGTCGCTTTTAATTTTTTTTATTAAATCGGGGTCATTTTTCTTTGCGGTTATTATTACGTCAACAGTTCCACGGCCACGCTTTCTTGGTATTATGTTTGCAGAAATTACTTCATCATAGTTCATAGCTAAATTGTAGTAATATGCGCTGTTGCTACCATTAGAAATATTTTTAAAATTTTCTAAAAGCCTTGTTCGCAGTTCTTCATCAGATTCTTGGTTGCAACCGCCAGAAAATTTATTTTTATTAGTTACGCTTTCTACATATTTTGGGAAGCTACAAAAACATGTTATTGTGTTAGCTGGTAGGTTTGTATTTAACCCAAGCAACAACGCTTTAGCTTCTGCATCTGCAGAGGTTTCTCCAGCTTTGATGATGGCTTTAGAAGTAGTTGAAAATTTTATTTCCGGGTTTATGGCAGAAAAACAAATTGTATTAATCGGAATTTCAACATCTTGTTTTGCTGGCTCAGAGATAGAAAAAGTTAGCTTACCAACAGAGTTCTTGGCAGTTTTACGTTTTAATCCACGAGTCTGTGCATGATAATCTAAAAATTTACCAGAAGCAGTTTGAGGAAATATTTGTTTTTCTACCCACTTCAATTTGGTGTTTAAAGAAAATATTTGTGATGCTAAAGTTTTAATTTTAATGTACATATCACTATTTTTATTTATTGGCATATTTGTAATTTTTTGGTAATCAGACATCATCTGAGTTAAAGTTTCTTCAAAAGACGGAAAAGAACTTTGATAAAAATCTTGTGTTGCACAAGGCATGTTAGATGCTCACCTCCACTTCCATTGGCACAAAATAGGTGTTACCATCAGCAGAAAGTGTAATCAGCAAAGTAATAAAAGGTTTAAAATTGCTAGAAATTTTTTCTACACTTTCTACGTTGATATGTTGAAATTCTTGCGCGTACTTTTTTAGCAAACATAGCAAATCTTCTTTAAAATTATTTTCACTAAGATTATGAAGTTCCGATAAAAAGTTACAACCGGTTTCTTCTTCTAAAGCAAAAGACCCTTTGGGAATTTGTAAAGACATAATAAAAGCTTTAACCATTTCATCTGTTGAGTTTATAGAGTTATTGCTACAATCTGAGAAGTCAAGTTTTTTGTAGTTTTTGTAGATGTTGGTAATCATTAGTCATCTTCCTTTCAACAATAATTTATTTTTTTATATGTTTAATTTCTCCGCTCTTAGTTATTAAAACTTGGTTTATTTCAATGTCACCGTTACTTAAAAGCTTAATATTAGCTCCAGAGTCATTTTTTATTAAAATTTCTCCAGGTTTAATTTCGGCGCCAGCATTATTAACATAGCCAAGTGCAAAAGGGTTTTTAACGCAAGAAAGCAGAATTTCATCATTAATGTTAGGGAGATAATAATATCCTTTTGGTGAAATTAGTTTTATGTTACGTTGTTCAAAAACATGAAATGCTGCCAAATTGTTGTGGTTTGATGCCAATGTCACTGTAGCTGCGATTGGGGTGTTAAAATCCATGTCCATAGTCAAATTCCTTTCTTATTCAATTTGCCAAATTATTTTTTAAGCAAGAATATGGCACCAATGTTAAATTAGTTAAAAAAGATGAATTTTTAAAGCTCACAAATGACCGCTGAACAATAAATTGGTGTTCGTTAATTTGTTCTTCTAAACATTCATCAAACACCGATATTTTAAGACCTGGTTTGGCAATAATTAAGTCAGGCGCATTAGCAGATAATATGATTTGTAGCTTGTTAATTTCAGAGTTTTGTGTGCTTAGCACATCTTCAAAAGGTTGGTTTTTAATGTTTAGCGTTAAAGATGAGTAGTTATAATTTTTTAAAAGTTCGTTTTGTCTGGTTTTGTTTTCAACATTTGATATGGAAAATGTTGAAAACAAAAATTGATTTGAAAGACTTATGTATCTGTCTTCTATGATTAATGGGTTTAAATTTAATGCGTGTTTTGTAAAGTTTTTCAAAACTCCCCAAAAGTTAGTCTTGGGCAAAATAGTGAATGAAGGCAAAGAAGAAAAAATCAAATTATTTAAGTCAGTATGACAATGGTAAAAAGAAAATCCAAGAGGAGCAAAATATTCATCAACAAGATTTTTTAAAGAAAGATTATTGTACATTTTAGGTTCAGCGAATTTACTAAGTAAAACGCATGCAAAAGAGCTGGCAATAATTTTAACATTTTCACCTTCAACTGATTTTTGAAATAATAGATTATTAATGAATCCATCAAAAATTGTGAAGTCGCCATGACATAATTTGATTTTATTAAACCTAGAACTGAGTAAATGTGAACGTTTAATTGTTATTGTAAGTTGCTTAGCAGGTTTCTCAATATCTGCAACGCAACAAAAATTAATAATATCTTGCTCAAAAAGCCTCAGCTGAGTTTTTTTGTCAGATGAATATAAAATTATCGATGTCATAATTTAATTTTGTCTCCTGGTTTTGTAGAGTAAGGTGATGGAATATGTGGGTTTTTTTGAATTAAATCTTCTATATAAATGTTAAATTTTTTAGCAACTTCCCAAAGAGATTCATGATTTTTAATAGTGTAATATGTTTGCTTGGTAGCTGTTACGTCACTTGATTTATGTGAACAATCTTCTATGAATTTAAATTTATAGTTAAGTGAATCTGCTGAGTTAGACGAGGTAATTGAAAGTTCTACAAAAAACGCTTGAATTGGAGCAAAAGATGGAATAATTAGCTGACCGGAAGAATTTTCTATAAAAATATCAGCGAGCTGAGCAAATTGCTTTGAGCAGTTTTCACCTTTCAGTTCTCCGTTACCAGATATAATTTTGTAGCTGCGGTTTATAGCTGTTTGTTTTATCCCTATGTGAGGTAAAAAATCTGTTTTTAAATTTTTAGACATAGAGACGTTGATTGTTTTAGGCTCCACAGGCCATTTGAAGGATTTAAAAATCAATAAAGATCAGTCCTTTGAAAAAATTTGCAAGAACGTAAGTTTGAAAATATGTAAATATGATTCAAAATATTATCTAAAATAATTGTGGCTTTTTTAATTTTATTTTTAATTCTAAAGTAAATATTAGAAAAAAAAATTATTTTAAGAATATTCAATAATCAAAACCTACTTTCTTTTAGAATAATTGGCAGCTTGTCCGGTCAGACGTGCCCCTGTTTCCGTTCCTGAAACGGGCGGGG
>CAYPLT010000047.1:0-8684 GCA_964411695.1 uncultured Candidatus Soleaferrea sp. | reverse complement strand
ATATTACCATTAAAAATAATTATTGTCAAGATTATTTTTCAAAAATTTTACATTTATTTGTTTTTAAGCCTACAAAATTTTCTGGTAGTTTTATATTCATTACGCATTAAAAACCTATATTTCTGATTGAAATACAGGTTTTTGTTACTTTTATTAAAACTTTTAAAGTTAAAAAATGGTGGAGATGATCGGGATCGAACCGACTACCTCTTGAATGCCATTCAAGCGCTCTCCCAATTGAGCTACACCCCCAAAAAAATTAATAAAAATCTTGGAAAACTATTGACATTTAAATAAAAATAATGTATTATATAATAATGCGATATTTTTTATAATAGAAAATATATATAAGCTCAAAATGAACAAAGTATTCTAAATTAGTTAAGTGATTTTAAAATTACTGCTTAATCTTTGGTCATCTACATCTAGATAACGCTAAATGCTTGCTATGCTAATTAAATTAAATATTTATACCTTAATTAAATTATATCACATCTCAAAAAATATTACAATACATATTATAAAAAAAATAAAAATAATATTTTTGAAATTTATTTTTGAGTATGATATTAAAATTGTTAAGTTTATAATTTTTGGTTAATTTAATTGCTTATTTGTAAAATTTATTTATGAATTAAGCGCAAGACATTAGCAATTTGATTGGTAATATATTGAAATAGATATTTAAGAATGGAGTGTTTTGAAATTATGGTAAATGCTAAACCCGTTAAGCTTGGCTCAAATGTTAGAATGAGTTTTGCAAAGATAGACGAAGTAGTAAAAATGCCAAATTTGATAGAAATACAAAAAAACTCTTACCAATGGTTTATAGAGAAAGGTTTAAAAGAGGTTTTTGATGAAATGACTTCTATATCAGATTATACCGGGAATTTAGTTTTGGATTTTGTAAGTTATAAAATACAAAATACCCCTAAATATACAATAGCAGAATGTAAAGACAGAGATATTACTTATGCTACGCCTATAAAAGTAAGAACAAGATTGTTAAATAAAGAAACAGGCGAAGTCAAAGAACAAGATATTTTTATAGGTGACTTCCCATTAATGACTGAAACAGGTACTTTTATTATTAACGGTGCTGAGCGTGTCGTTGTTTCTCAGTTGGTTAGGTCTCCTGGTGCTTATTTTGGAATGTCTTACGATAAAACCGGCAAAAAATTATTTAACGCAACAATTATTCCAAACCGTGGTGCATGGTTAGAATACGAAACTGATGTTAATGACAATGTTTATGTTAGAATTGACAAAAACAGAAAATTACCTGTTACCACCTTTATAAGGGCGCTTGGTTTGCAATCTGATTTTGACATCATAGATGTTTTTGGAGAAACAGATAAGCTTACTGCTACTCTTCAAAAAGATAATACAAAAGACACTGCTGAAGGATTAATTGAAGTTTATAAAAAATTAAGACCTGGCGAGCCACCAAGTGTTGAAAATGCACAAGCTAATATAGATATGTTATTTTTTGACCCTAAGCGTTATGAAATTTCAAAAGTAGGAAGATATAAATATAATAAAAAATTAGCTATTGCAAATAGAATTAACGGCAAAAAACTTGCCGAAGATGTTATTGACCCATTAACTGGTGAAGTTTTAGCACAAAAAGGCGATGTTTTAACATATGAACAAGCTTTGAATATAGAAAAACATGGCGTAAGTGTAGTTAAAGTCGATGTAGAAGGCAAAACTATTAATGTGCTATCTAACGGAATGGTTAACATAAGAGATTTTGTTGATTTAGATGAAGAAACTTTGCTTGAGCTTGGCGTGACAGAGAAAGTAAGGTTTGTAACCCTTTGCGACATCATGAGCACGGCAACAGATGACAAAAGTTTAAAAGAACAAATAGAAAAAAGAATAGATGAATTAATTCCTAAACACATAAATGTAGATGATATTTTTGCTTCTATAAACTACATTATTGGTTTAGATTATGACATTGGTGAAACTGATGACATTGACCACTTAGGTAACAGAAGAATAAGGTCTGTAGGAGAATTACTTCAAAATCAATTTAGAGTTGGTTTTGCCAGAATGGAACGTGTTGTGCGTGAAAGGATGACTATTCAAGCACAGGATATGAAATCTATAACACCACAAAGTTTAATTAATATAAGACCAATTGTTTCTGCTATCAGAGAATTTTTTGGCTCTTCTCCGCTTTCTCAATTTATGGACCAAAATAACCCATTAGCAGAACTTACTCATAAAAGGCGTCTTTCAGCTTTAGGCCCAGGAGGTTTGTCTAGAGATAGAGCAGGCTTTGAAGTTCGTGACGTACATTACACTCATTATGGAAGAATGTGCCCAATTGAAACCCCTGAAGGTGCAAATATTGGACTAATTTCTTATTTAGCTTCTTTTGCAAAAATAAATGAATATGGTTTTATTGAAGCTCCATACAGAAAAGTAGATAAAAAAACAGGTAAAGTTTTAAACGACTTTGTTTATATGACGGCAGATGAAGAAGATAATTATATTGTTTCTCAAGCTAATGAACCATTAAATGAAGATGGTACATTTAAACACTCAAGAGTAATTGCAAGGTTTAAAAATGAGATTTTAGAAATAGAACGCGAATCTGTAGATTTTATGGATGTTTCGCCTAAAATGGTTGTTTCTGTAGCAACATCTATGATACCATTTTTGGAAAATGATGACGCTAACAGAGCATTAATGGGTTCTAACATGCAACGTCAGGCTGTTCCGTTGTTAAAACCACAAGCTCCTATTGTTGGAACAGGAATGGAATACAAAGCAGCAATTGATTCAGGAGTAGTTGTCATCGCTAAACGCAGTGGTGTTGTGACTTCAGTTTCTGCTTCAAAAATTGTCATAAAAAATGACGCTGGTTATAGCGATGAGTACCAATTAACTAAATTTATAAGATCTAACCAAGGAACATGCATTAACCAAATTCCTTTAGTCAATAACGGTGAACGAGTTGAATCAGGTCAAGTTATTGCCGATGGACCAGCAACAGACCACGGTGAAATAAGTCTTGGAAGAAACGTACTTGTAGGCTTTATGACTTGGGAAGGTTACAACTACGAAGATGCTGTCTTAATTAATGAAAAATTAGTTAAAGAAGATGTATTTACATCAATTCATATTGAAGAATACAAAATTGAAGCAAGAGATACAAAACTTGGTCCAGAAGAAATCACTAGAGACATACCAAATGTTGGTGAAGATGCACTTAAGGACCTAGATGCAAGAGGTATTATAAGAATTGGTGCAGAAGTTAGAGCAGGTGACATTTTGGTAGGTAAGGTTACTCCAAAAGGCGAAACCGAACTAACTGCTGAAGAAAGGCTACTTAGAGCTATTTTTGGTGAAAAAGCCAGAGAAGTTAGAGACACTTCTTTAAAAGTTCCACATGGCCAATATGGAACAATAGTTGATGTTAAAGTGTTTACAAGAGAAAATTGTGATGTTTTAGCTCCTGGTGTTAATATGGTAGTAAGATGTTACATTGCTCAAAAGCGTAAAATTTCTGTTGGAGATAAAATGGCTGGTAGACATGGTAACAAAGGTGTTGTTTCTAGAATTTTACCTCAAGAAGATATGCCATTCTTACCTGACGGTACTCCTTTAGACATAGTTTTAAATCCTCTTGGTGTTCCTTCTAGAATGAACATTGGTCAGGTTTTAGAAGTGCATTTAGGCAGAGCTGCTGCAGCACTTGGTTGGAAAGTTATGACGCCTGTTTTTAACGGTGCTAGAGAAGAAGATATTCGTGCCACATTAAAAGAAGCCGGACTAAGAGAAGATGGAAAAACTATTTTGTACGATGGTAGAACAGGTGAACCTTTTGATAATCCAGTAACGGTTGGTTACATGTACTTCTTAAAATTACACCATTTGGTTGATGATAAAATACATGCAAGATCCACTGGGCCATACTCTTTGGTTACACAGCAACCACTTGGTGGTAAAGCTCAATTTGGTGGTCAAAGATTTGGAGAAATGGAAGTTTGGGCTTTAGAAGCTTATGGTGCAGCCTATGCTTTACAAGAAATCTTAACTGTCAAATCAGATGATGTTGTAGGTAGAGTTAAGATGTACGAAGCCATAGTTAAAGGTGAAAACATTCCTCAATCTGGAATTCCAGAGTCGTTTAAAGTTCTGGTTAAAGAATTGCAGTCACTTTCTTTAGATGTTAAAGTTTTAGATGAAAACAATGATGAAATTAACTTAAAACAAACATTTGATGAAGACGATGATTTAGGTTTGCCTAAATTTGATAAATCTGCAGATGAAAATGATGAGAAAAAACATCTCAACTTTGATGAAGATGGTGACGATGATTTTGAAGAAGATGACGACGATGACGATGCTATTTTAGATGATGATCTTGATGATGATTTAGATGATTTTATAGGCATTGAAAGCAGTAAAGACACTGAAAGTAGCGATGAAGATGCTGAAAATGAAGACGAAGACATAGATGACAGCAAGATAGAACAAATTAAAGAAGGAATCGAACCGGAAGATGATTTATTTTTAGATTTTAGCGAAAAAGATATACCGGAGCACGATATAGACATGGATTTTTAATTCTATATCAAATTTTTCAGTTTTAGAAAATAAAAAATTATTTAATAAAAATTTAACCGGTAAATTATAAATAGAATTTTGTAGTTATAATTTTTTGAAAGAGGTCATTATAAATGAAATTCAATAGTTTTGAATCGATTAAAATATCTCTTGCTTCACCAGATCAAATTAGAGAATGGTCTTATGGTGAGGTAACAAAGCCTGAAACAATTAATTATAGAACTTTGAAACCTGAAAAAGGTGGATTATTTTGTGAGCGAATTTTTGGGAATGTCATTGTGGAAAATATAAAAGATTAAGATTTAAAGGTAAAATTTGTGATAAATGTGGCGTAGAGGTAACCAGAGCAAAAGTTCGAAGAGACAGAATGGGACATATAGAACTTGCTGCCCCTGTTTCGCACATTTGGTATTTTAAAGGTATTCCATCTAAAATGGGGCTATTACTAGATATCTCTCCGAGGTTATTAGAAAAAGTGCTGTATTTTGCTTCATATATAGTCATAGACCCAGGAGACACTACCTTAAGTAAATGTGAAGTACTTTCTGAAAAAGAATATGCTGAGATGAAGAATAAATATGGCGATGATTTTAAAGCGCAAATGGGAGCCGAAGCTATTAAAAAGTTACTGATGGATTTGGATTTAGACCAACTGTCAGTCAGTTTAAAATCAGAACTTGAAGACGCTACTGGTCAAAGAAAAATAAAATTATCAAAAAGACTAGAAATCGTTGAATCATTCAAACAGTCTGGCAACAAGCCAGAATGGATGATTTTAGATGTCATACCTGTTATACCACCTGATATTAGACCAATGGTGCAACTGGATGGTGGCAGATTTGCAACTAGTGACCTTAATGACTTATATAGAAGAGTTATTAATAGAAACAATAGATTGGCTAAGTTACTAAGTTTAGGTGCTCCAGAAATTATTATTAGAAATGAAAAAAGAATGTTGCAAGAATCTGTAGATGCTTTAATAGATAATGGACGTAGAGGTAGACCTGTAACTGGACCGAATAATAGACCTCTTAAATCATTATCAGATATGCTTAAAGGTAAACAAGGGCGTTTTAGGCAAAATTTATTAGGTAAGCGTGTAGATTACTCAGGAAGGTCAGTTATTGTTGTAGGCCCTGAACTTAAAATCTATCAATGTGGCTTACCAAAAGAAATGGCTCTTGAACTTTTTAAACCTTTTGTAATGAAGAGGCTAGTTGATTTAGGACTTGCTAATAATGTAAAAAGTTCTAGAAAAATGGTAGAAAAAGCTAGACCAGAAGTCTGGGATGCTTTAGAAAATGTAATCCAAAATCACCCTGTTATGCTTAACAGAGCCCCTACTCTTCACCGACTTGGCATTCAAGCATTTGAACCAGTTTTGGTCGAAGGTAAGGCTTTAAAGTTACATCCACTTGTATGTACTGCTTATAACGCAGACTTTGATGGTGACCAGATGGCTGTTCACGTGCCTCTTTCACCAGAAGCACAATCTGAAGCACGGTTTTTAATGCTTGCTGCTAATAACCTACTTAAACCTTCAGATGGTAGACCTGTTGCTGTTCCTACGCAAGATATGGTTCTTGGCGCATATTATTTAACTCTTCAAAAAGAAAATGATATTGGTCAAGGCAAATGTTTTAGAAATTTTGATGAAGCTTTAATGGCTTACAACGAAAAAGATATAAGTTTACATGCTAAAATAAAAGTAAGATTTTCTAAATTGATCGGCGAAAGTCAGCATAGTGAAATAATAGAAACTACAGTAGGTAGGTTAATTTTCAATTCTGCCGTACCACAAGATTTAGGTTATGTTGACAGATCTTTAAAAGAAAATTTGTTAAAACCAGAAATTGATTTTATTGTTGGTAAAAAACAAATCAGTGACATAATAGATAGATGCATTAAAGTTCATGGGACCACAGAAACTGCAGAAGTTTTAGATAGAATTAAAAGTTTAGGGTTTAAATATTCAACAAAAGGAGCTATAACAGTTTCTGTAAGCGATGCTGTTATTCCACCACAAAAACAAGAATTATTAGAAGCAGCAGAAAACAACATAGAAAAAATAACCAAGCAATATCGTAGAGGTTTAATTTCTAATGAAGAAAGATATAACACAGTAATTAAAATTTGGGAAGAAACAACCAAAAAAGTTTCTGATGCTTTAACAGAAAACTTAGACAAATATAACCCAATCTTTATGATGGCAGATTCTGGAGCACGTGGTAGTATTAATCAAATTAGGCAATTAGCTGGTATGCGTGGATTAATTGCAAACACTTCTGGTGCAACAATTGAAATACCAATCAGAGCTAACTACAGAGAAGGCTTAAACATATTAGAGTATTTTATTTCTTCAAGAGGTGCACGAAAAGGTTTAGCTGATACAGCGCTAAGAACAGCCAACTCAGGTTATTTAACACGTAGGCTTGTTGATGTTGCTCAAGAAGTAATTATTAGAGAACACGATTGCGGAGCAAAAGATGGAATAACAGTTTACGCAATAAAAGACGGTCAAGAGCTCATAGAGTCTTTTGAAGAAAGATTATTTGGTCGTTATCCTGTTGAAGATGTTGTAGACCCTAATACTGGTGAAATTTTAGTTTCATCAAATAAAATGATGAATGATGACGATATTAAGAAAATTGTTAATGCTGGAATTAAAGAACTAAAAATACGGTCTGTATTAAATTGTGAGTCTCAACATGGTGTGTGTGCAAAATGTTATGGCGCAAACTTAGCTAACGGCAAACCAATTGCAATAGGTGAAGCTATTGGTACAATTGCTGCTCAATCAATTGGTGAACCTGGTACACAGCTTACAATGAGAACTTTCCATACAGGTGGAATAGCATCTGCAGAAGATATTACTCAAGGTTTACCTCGTGTTGAAGAATTATTTGAAGCTAGACGACCTAAACATTTAGCAATAATTAGTGAAATTGCTGGTAAAGTTTCAATGCAAGATACTAAAAAAAATCGCCATGTAGTTATCAGAAATGACGAAATTGGTGATGAAAGAAGTTATTTAATTCCATACGGTTCTAGAATTAAGGTTTCAGAAGGAGACAACGTAAACGTTGGAGATATTTTAACAGAAGGTTCTGCTAACCCAGCAGATATATTGTTAATTAAAGGTGCTTTGGCCGTTCAAGAATATTTAATACAAGAAGTTCAACGTGTTTATAGAATGCAGGGTGTTGATATTAACGACAAACATATTGAAGTAATCGTTAGACAAATGATGAAAAAAGTTAAGATCAAAGATCCTGGAAACACGAATTTATTTGAAGGTTCTCTTGTAGATAAAGCTGAGTGTATTGTTGCTAACAACGAAATACAAAATAGAATAGAAAACGGCGAAAAAGACTTAAAGAAAGCAGAATATGAAAACACAATATTAGGTATAACTAAGGCTGCTCTTTCAACCGATAGTTTCTTATCTGCCGCTTCATTCCAAGAGACCACAAAAGTTCTTACCGATGCTGCCATAAAAGGCAAAGTAGACCCATTAATGGGTTTAAAAGAAAATGTTATTATAGGTAAACTTGTTCCTGCAGGTACGGGTATGAAGTGCTATAATAATGTTAAAGTCAAAAAAGTCATAGCGGATGATTCATCAGTTTCTGGCATTGATGAAAATACAGATGACATGAATAATAATTTTTTAGATGATGGATTAATTACAGTTAAGAAAAAATAGCAATGTACTCCATTAATTAATTTAATAAAAAATATTGATTGTGTCCCCTGGTACTAGACGTCTAGTATTAGGGGACACATCTTACTTTTTTAACATGATCTAACTTTGTCAGCAAGATTTTCAATATGCAACAAACCATTTTTTTCTCTTTCTCTTGCCATTGAAATGTAAAGATGATTCATATATTCAAGTTGATCAGGATTATTAATCGGATCAAACAAAATTAAATAATTACATTCTTCTATTACTTTTGGAATAGTTCTATCTGAATTTTGATGAAGAAAATTAACAGGAAATTCACATGAAAGATAATATGGGTTAAAATAAATTAACTTTATATTTTTATAAACTAATTTTACTTTTAATCAAGCCCCCAATTTATATTTACTTTTTT
>CAYPLT010000046.1:976-8766 GCA_964411695.1 uncultured Candidatus Soleaferrea sp. | reverse complement strand
AAATAAAAATATTGTTTCAAATATATTAGCCATATCAGATGTCTCTATCATAATCAATACTGCAAAATTTATTTTAAACAGAGATGTTGTTTCAACTCTTAATATAATAGATGATATAACATCTAAACACATTGACCCGCTAAGGCTAGCTACCGAGCTCATCGATATTTTCAAAAATATTATGATTATAAAAACTACTGGAAACCAAATAGAAAAATTTGATGAACAAACCCAAAGTTCTTTAAAAGAACTTGCAAATAATCATGATATTAATAAAATTGTTAATGTACTAGATACTTTGTCTTCAAATTATGATAATATATCTAAATCATCATCAAAACAAACGGAACTTGAACTTTCTGTAATAAAATCTATTTATAGCTCAGATTCAAAAAACAAAAATAATAATGCAGATAACAATTCTGAATTTATTAGCTTGCAACAAAAAATTATTAGTTTAGAAGCTGAAATAATTAATTTAAAAAACAAACTATCATCATTTAATGAACTTCAAAATTCAAAAAAATCTAAACTTGAAAATTTAATTTCAGCTTCAACAAACACATCTAATAATGAAATTAATCCGCAATTATATGAGCATTCAAACAAATTAGAAAAATGGCCTGAGATTTTAGAAGATTTATCTATTATAAATCCTGGTTTGTCCGTTGCTTTACAAAATTCGAATGGACATATTAACCAAGATGCTGGTATAATTTTTGTAGAAACAGATAATCCATTTTTTCTTGAGTTAATAAGATCAAGTTCTAAAGCCAAACAAAGCCTAAAACAAGCTATTTTCAAAGTTTTGGGTCAAAAATACAGAATTGGTCCTTACAAACATTCAAAAAAAAATGTTAACAATGATTTCTTAGACGATATAGAAACTATTGCTAAACAAAATAATATCGATATTGATATTATTTAATGTTATTTAAATTATATAAATTTATAGGAGTGTTTATTATGAAAATATTTATTGATACTGCAAACATTGAAGAAATTAAATTAGCTAATGACTTACACATTATTGACGGAGTAACTACAAATCCGTCTCTTATTGCTAAAGAAGGTAAAGATTTTGAGCAAACCATTAAAGAAATTTCTGAAATAGTAGACGGACCTATATCTGCTGAAGTTATTTCTCTGGAAAGTGAAAAAATGATAGCTGAAGCTACTGAGCTTGCTAAAATACACAAAAACATCGTTATAAAAATACCTATGTGTAAAGAAGGGTTAAAAGCTGTTAACTTCCTTAACAACAACAATATTAAAACTAATGTTACTTTAATCTTTTCTGCTCAACAAGCTCTTTTAGCTGCTAAAGCTGGTGCAACATATGTAAGCCCATTTTTAGGCAGGCTTGATGATGTTGGTCAAGAAGGATTATATCTAATAGAAGAAATTATGGATTTATTTTCTAAACAAAATATTAAAACAGAAGTTATTTGTGCAAGCATAAGAAACCCAATACAAATCGTAAGATGTGGTCAAACTGGCGCTCACATAGCTACAGTACCGTATAAAATTTTAATGCAAATGGTTGAACACCCGCTAACTAAACTTGGAATTGAAAGATTTTTGTCTGATTGGGACGCCGTAAATAAAAAGTAATATTAGCACATTTTGTTATTAATTTGAGAGGTGATGAAAATGAATTTGATATTTAAAAAACCTAGAGGTACTCAAGACATTTTACCTCAAAACACTTTTGTGTGGCGACATGTTGAGCAAACTTTGCTCGACACTGCTTTAAAATATGGCTTTAAAGAAATTCGCATACCAACTTTTGAACATACAGATTTGTTTTGCAGATCTGTTGGAGATACATCTGACATAGTTGAAAAAGAAATGTACACTTTTGAAGATAAAAGTTCTAGGCTTATTACATTAAGACCAGAAGGAACTGCAGGCACAATAAGAGCTGTTTTAGAAAACAGCTTATTAAACCAAAGTCTTCCTCAAAAATTAATGTACATTCTTTCTTGTTTTAGGTATGAAAAACCAGATGCAAACCGATTAAGAGAATTTCATCAGTTTGGTGTAGAACTTCTAGGTTCGTCTTCCCCTCAAGCTGATTTTGAAGTAATATCTATGGCAATAGAAATGTTTAAAAATGTAGGTATAGAAAATATTTCGTTAAACATAAATTCCATAGGTTGCCCAACATGCAGAAAAGAGTATAAACAGTCTTTAATTAACTACATGACAAGTCAAAAAAATAACCTTTGTGATGTTTGTAATGACCGCCTTTTAAAAAACCCTATGAGAATTCTAGATTGTAAAGAAGAATCATGTAAAAGAATTGCTAAAAATGCACCTGTAATTTTAGATTTTTTATGTAATGATTGTAAAACTCATTTTTCTGCTCTTCAAAAATACCTCTCACAAGGCAATATAAAATATACAATTAATACACAAATTGTTAGAGGGTTAGATTATTACACCAAAACTGTTTATGAATTAATTGCCAATGTAAATAACTCAAATATTACAATTTGTGGTGGTGGAAGATATGACAATTTAGTTTCTGAACTCGGTGGACCAGAAACACCAGCATTTGGTTTTGGCATTGGTTTAGAGCGTTTAATTTCTATTTTAAACGAACAGCAAAAAATCAAAATTTTTGACAAACCTTGCGATATTTACATAATTGCTTTAGATGAACCATCAAAATTATGTTCTATAAACTTAATTAAAAAATTTAGGCAACAAGGTAAAGTTGTAGAAACTGATTTAATGGGGCGTAGTTTAAAAGCGCAAATGAAGTATGCAAATAAAATTGGTGCTAAACATACTTTAGTTATAGGTAATGATGAGATACAAAAAAGAAAAGCAAATTTAAAAAATATGGAAACTTCTGAAATTACAGAAATTGATATATAACCTCATTTAATAACAACAAGTGAAGTGATTTTATGGATAAATTTCATTTTTTTTCTATTGTTTCAAGAATGAAATACATACACCGTTGGGGACTAATGCGAAATTCTAAAGATGAAAATTTAAGTGAACATAGTTTAGAAACATCGATAATAGCTCATGCGCTTTGTATAATAAAAAACAAAAAATCAGGTTCAAACTTAGATGCAAATTTAGCAGCAGTAATAGCTCTTTACCATGACACCAGTGAAATTTTAACAGGAGATTTACCTACCCCTGTTAAATATCATAATCCTGAAATATATGAATCTTACAAAAAAGTTGAGCTATTTGCTGTTAAAAAAATCTTAAAAATGCTTCCTGATTATATGCAAGATGAATATTCAAAAATTTTATTACCAACAAATGAAGAGTTATGTGCAATAGTAAAAGCTGCAGATAAAATTTCTGCACTAATAAAGTGTATTGAAGAAGAAAACACAGGTAATAATGAATTTAAAAATGCCAAAAAAAAGTTACTTGCAACTTTAGAGGCATTAAAACGTGAAGAAGTTGATGAATTTTTAAATATCTTCTTACCTAGTTATAAGCTTTCTTTAGATGAACAAGAATTATAAATTTTATTTTTTAATTATATAATTTTTTTCTGTCAACAGTATATTTACTAAGATAAATTGAAATATTAATAATAAATAAAAAAAATAATTGTGTGGTGATTATCAATAAACAAAGATAAAACAACTTATAAAATATCTGTTACTGCTATTGCTGTAGCTTTAATTATTATTTCTCAATTAATTGGAAAAATTTTGCCTGCAGGTCTAGCTATTTTGGGACCTTTTAGCATTAGCCAATTTATAACTGGTTCTCTAGTTAATATGATATTAATATTAGTAGTTTTTAAAGTTGGTATAATTCCTGCTATTTCTACAGGCGTTGTGTCTTCATTTATGGCGATGATATTACAAATCGGGCCAATATTTCCACAATTAGTTGTGTTTATAGCATTAGCGAACATAATTTTTGTAACTTTAATTTACATTATCAATAAATCTAAAATATTCTTAAATAAACATTTCGCATTAATTTTAGCTTTGGTAACATCAAGTGTTATGAAGTTCTTATTTTTAAAACTTACCATTCCATTTGCACTTGAGCTAATAAATAACATTTCAGATGTTCAAGTTAAAACATTAACAATTATGTTTTCTTGGCCACAGCTAATAACTGCTATTACAGGTAGCATATTAGCTCTTCTGTTAAAAAAACATTTTCGTAAAGCTTTTTGATGCTCAAAATGAAATACTATTACAAAAACCGGACCTGATTTTTAATTCAAGCCCGGTTTTTTGCTATTTTTCTGTTTTATTCTGATTCTGATATTGCTATAATTTTCCAATTTGTTGGCCAAATACCATTGTTTGTTGCTCCATTTGTTATAACATTTCTATAATCATTTATTTTATCAGCCGGTACATGAAATTCTACAGCTTGAGGTAGTACAACGAAAGAATCATCGTCTAATTTTTTAGAAAAAGCATTCGCACCTACACTGTTCAAGTTTTTACTATTTATTATTACTTTGCTTAAGCTACTACAATCTTGAAAAACACAGTCATCTATACTTGTTACACCACTACCTATTGTTACTGAATTTAAGCCACTACAATTCCAAAAAGCACCTTTACCTATACTTGTTACATTATCCGGTATTATTACTTCGCTTAAACCACTACACCAAGCAAAAGTGAATGCGCCTATACTTTTTACACCACTCCCTATAATTACTGATGTTAATCCACTACATTGATAAAAAGCATAACTTCCCATACTTGTTACACTATTGGGTATTGTTACTGACTCTATGCTCTGACAACCAGCAAAAGCACCAACACCTATACTTGTTACACTGTCTGGTATTGTTACTGCGCTTAAATTTTTACAACCTTTAAAAGCCTCTTTACCTATAATTTCTACACTATTTGGTATTGTTACTGCGCTTAAGTTCCTGCAAGCATAAAAAGAACCCATTCCTATTCTTTTTACATTGTTTCCTATTTCTAACGTTTTTAATTTCATACATTGAGCAAAAATATTGTTATATTGCTTATCTGACTTTAGAATAGCATCTTCTATGCTTGTTACTGCATATTTTTTTCCTTCTGTATCTACTACATAATCTGGTATGATTGTGTTTTCTAATATATTATCATTATAAGCCATTGTAACTTTTGCTGTGCTATTTTCAGTGTCTAATTCGTACTCTATTCCTTTACATTGATTCTTGTCATCTAACACTACAGTTAGTTCACTATTTATCTTATTTACTATATATTGTTGATTTATATAGGCTACAGAAGCTTCAACTGATGTTATGTAACTTTGATCTATTAGTTCTGGTAACTCTACCGGTATTTCAAATATTAATGTATTGTCATCTTCAGTTTCATCTGTTCCCCAATATAATTTTGAATAACAATTATCTGTGTCTATTATCTGATATGTATTTCCTTTTTGAGCTCCAACATTACTTACTCCAGTATATGTTTCTATGCATGGACTATCGCTATTCAAACTTAATTCTTGACTTTGATCTACTCCACATTTTGCTTTTAACTTAAACCTTACTAAATTATTTGCTTCTTCGTCTTCTCTAAAAAAGTTTTCTGTTCCTTTTATTCTTAACGCTCCACTCTTTATATCTTCAGCCAGTACATTTGTTATTCCATCCTCACCTTCAACTGCTTTTGTTACGCCTGCCAATTTTAACGTATTATTGACTAATCTATCATTTTCCTCATTTTCAAACTTTATTTTGAATTTTAGAATTCCTTTATAGTCATTCGGATTAAGTCCTGCTGTGTCTACGGCAAAACTTACAAAATTTCCTTCTTCTTTACAAGAAATTAGCTGAATACCCCCCCCCCTTGGTATTTTTTGGAAGATTTTTAGCATACTTTGGGTACTCAAAACGCAAAATCCAGTCATTATTCCAGCCACTATTCGTTTACTTTTTTTTCATTTCTCTCTCCAATATTTCATTTTTTATTTTAATCTTATTTCTTTCTTTAATCTGTATTCTGCTTATTTTTATTTATTTTGCTTGTCAAAAATTTTATATGCGTAAATTTAACCAAAACAAGCTTAACAAATTCAATATATAATTATATTATCATTTTTCACCCTTCTTGTCAATGGGTTTTACAAATCTTTTTCTAGAAAAATTTTCTTGGTTAGCAAAAACTACTTTAAGCTAACCGCCGTCATATTAAAAAAATTATTCTGTCTTAGATATTTTATTAAAAATTGAAATTTTTTGATTATTTTTATTTTTTGCATCTTTACAAAAATAAGGGCAAGAATTATTAGAAGAATTTGCCACATATTGAGTGTAGGTTAAGCCGCAATACCCTTCTTTTTGATGAACACAATTTTTATTACATAATATTATATTCATTGTTTAGCGCCTCTTTTAAATCAATTTTCTATTATTCGTTGTTTATTAGAGAAAGTATTGAATTAATAATATTTTGTTTTTTAGGTGAAATATTTTGACCAGATACATTACTATAAAATTCATTAAATAATGATGTGAAATCTATAGACTTTATATTATTTATAGTTATATTATTATCTGTATTAAAACGATTAACCATTTTTACACCAATTATGTTTTTAAAAGTTTGTCTTAACCTAGGAACAACATCAAAAACAGCATCTTCATCTAACAATTCAACAAAAACATAATCATCAGAAATCAAGTTTACAGAATCTACACATTCACAAAGGTCTTTCATATATCCTCTTACTATTCTCAAATCTCTTAAAGGTTTTATAGATTCTAAATTTATGCTTATGTTACCTTTTTCTTTACAATTTAATATCACACAACTTTTTTTTTGTTTAGCTTCATCAACAGAATATTTTAACAATGAACCAGAATATCTAAAACAAGAATTTTTAATTTGTTGTGGCGCGTGTAAATGCCCAAGAGCTATATAATCAAAAAACGTAGCAACTGACAAATCTATAATGTCCATTCCACCTACCGACACCTCTGATTGACTTGTAATTTGGTCATAAAAAATTTTATTTTCAGGGTTTAAATATCCAAAAAAACCATGAGCTATTAAAATATTTCTTTGGTTTAAATTAATTAATGGTCTGTTATGCTCTATTATTTTTTTAAAAGCATCGCTGAATGTTTTAATTTTATGCTCTTCATTTTTATCTGTGTTTTGCTCATCTTCAAACATTGAAATTATTTGACTTGGGTTAAAATATGGCAATAAATAAAAATTAACCGGTCCATATTCGTCAAATAAAGTAATATTGGGAATTTTTTTATTACAATCACCAAAAATATACAAACCTTTTTCACGGTAAAGTTTACTAGCAAACGAAAGTCTTTGTGCACTATCGTGGTTACCTGGAATAATTAAAATTTTAATATTTAAATCTAATATTATTTTATATATTATTTCATCGAGTAATTTAACCGCATCTTGAGGTGCAATAGCTCTGTCAAAAACATCTCCGCTAATTATTAATACTTCTATTAAATTATTTTGAAGAGAATTAATCAATTCTTTTAAAATATATTTTTGATCTTCTAACATAGAAAATCCATTCACAAATTTTCCTAAATGCCAATCTGCTGTATGTAAAATCTTCATTTTTTCTCCTTAAAAAGTTAAAGATATTAATTTTGTAAAATATTTTATATTGAAATAAAATTAATATCGTGATAAAATTAATGTATAAGTGTTTAATTTTGTGTTTTTGGGTGATAATATGATGAAAAAGTTTAAAATTAATAAACTCAACGATTTTAGCATTTTGGTTTTTAAAATAGAAACAACACTATCTATATGTTATTTTAGCATGGTTTTAATCCATCAGTCAAC
>CAYPLT010000046.1:0-966 GCA_964411695.1 uncultured Candidatus Soleaferrea sp. | reverse complement strand
TAGTTAAAACTATTGGCGTTATTAATAATTTCTTTGTTTTAGGTGTAATTAATTTATTTATGGCGTTTGTTTTAGGCTTACTATTTCATCTTAAAATAAATGGCAATAAAAAAAATATATTTTGATGAAAAATATTGCATTCCAATTTCAAATATGCTATAATTATATTAAGGATGTGATAATATGACCAAAAATTTCTTAAAAAGATGTATTATGCTTGCTGTTTTATTTATTTTTTTGATGAATACCGTTAATTTTGCATCATTTGCTATGAATGATATTGTAGATAATATGTTACTTAAAGCTTTAAATAATTCTATAAAACAATATGTACTTGGTCGAGAAAATACACAAGAAATTCTAGAGGCAGATGCTTTCTATGTTAAGTCTTTAGATGCTAGTAATATGGGAATTACAGACATCAGTGGGTTAGAACAATTTGTTTATATAGATTCTACCATAGATTTGAGTAACAACAATATTTCTGATATTACTCCTCTTTTTCAATGGGTAGATAACAAAGAGGAACCTAATTTGAGTGCTAATATATTTTTAGGTAACAACCCTATTTTATTTAAAAATAACTATCAGCAGATACTCACATTAGCAAGCATGAGTGAAAACATACACATATATGACTCTAAACGAGATGGTGACGGAGTAATAGAATTAACTGGTTTTGTTAATGGGCGCCCAACAGAACAAGTTGAATTTGATAAACAATTAATTAATAAAAAATCAAATAATAATTTACCTGTAGCTGATGATTCTGTCAATACAGGTACAGTAACGTTTGTAATTTATATATTTGGAGTAGCAGTTATTTTATTTGTTTTGTGGAGTGTAATACGCAATAAAAAAGCGCATAATTAGTTTCTTTATTTTGTAAAAGTAGTCAGTAAAAAGATTATACAATATTTTTGTTTTAAAAATCCGGTTTAGCTAAAATAATGATATGTACCCAGT
>CAYPLT010000045.1:0-8832 GCA_964411695.1 uncultured Candidatus Soleaferrea sp. | reverse complement strand
ATTGTTGCTATTATGTCTAAAAATTTAAAAGATAAAAATTTATTAGCTAAGAACACTATTGTTGTTACAGTAATGTCTAATATTGGTTTATTTAAAATTGCTCAAAAAAATAACATTAGTGTTGAAACAACTAAAGTCGGTGATAGATATATTTTAGAAAAAATGAAGCAATTTGGATATTGCATAGGTGGTGAAACTTCCGGACATATTATTCTTTCAGATTTTTCTACTACAGGAGATGGACAATTAGTTGCTGTTCAGTTTTTAAAAATTATGAAAGAATCAGGTCTTAAAGCTTCTGAGCTTGGCAATATTATGGATGTTTACCCTCAAATTTTAATAAATATAAAAGTTAAAAATAACGATAAGTACAAAATACTAGATGACGAGTTTATTTCTAAAGAAATTAAAAATTTTGAAGATGAACTTGGTGACAATGGAAGAATTTTACTAAGACCTTCTGGAACAGAACCATTAGTTAGAGTTATGGTAGAAGGCAAAGATAAAAAACAAATTGAAAATATTGCTAACAAAATTGCAAAAATTATTAAAGAAAGGGTTCTCTAACAAAATGAGAATTGCAAAAGATTGGATTGACTACGAATTATTAGATACCTCTTGTGGTGAAAGATTAGAACGTTGGGGAGATGTTATTTTAATACGACCTGACCCTCAAATCATTTGGAATACGCCAAAAAATAATAATTTATGGAACAATTATAACGCTAAATATATGAGATCAAATCAAGGTGGCGGACATTGGGAAGTTAAAAAATCATTTCTCAATGAATGGGTTATAAATTATAAAAATTTAAAATTCTTAATAAAGCCAACTGGATTTAAGCATACTGGATTATTTGTTGAACAAGCTGTTAACTGGGATTTTATTCAAGAAAAAATAAAAAATAAAATAAAAAGTTCTAATAAAAATATAAAGCTTTTAAATTTATTTGCTTATACAGGTGGAGCAACACTAGCAGCAGCTTCTGCAGGTGCACAAGTATGTCATGTAGATTCTTCTAAAGGTGTTGTCTCCTGGGCAAAAGATAACGCCAAATTATCTAATCTGGCTCAAAAACCAATTAGATGGATTATTGATGATTGTTATAAATTTATCACTCGCGAATATAAAAGAAATAATAAATATGATGCTATTATTTTAGATCCACCTTCTTACGGTCGCGGGCCAAATGGAGAAATTTGGAAACTTGAAGAAAATATATATAATCTGTTAGATATGTGCGTAAATATTCTATCTAATGAGCCGTTATTTTTTATTTTAAATTCTTATTCCACAGGTTTGTCAAATGGAGTGATGAGTTACTTAGTACAATCAATTTTAATAAACCATTTTGGTAAATCAATAATAGATACGATTGAAATTGTTTCTGATGAAATCGGATTACCTGTAAGTAATAATAATTTGATATTACCTGCAGGTTGTACAACAATCGTTCAGTTTAAAAATTAAAAACATATTCAATATACATTTTTTAATATACAATTTTAGGATAGCCATTTTATTAGCTATCCTATTTTTTTACAAAAAATTTATTAAATAATCTACGTAAGTTATATAAACAAATTAAAATTACATATGTAAAAATTATCCAAAAATGTATTTTTTTAAATCAATTTGAATATCCTAGTATTAGACAACTTGTAAATTAATATTTTTAATGACAATATTGATTAATTTACTCATCAGGAGGATAAAATTGATGAAAAAAAAATTTATAATATTTTTTATAATTTACATTATTATTGCATCCACACCATTAGTAACAGTTTTGCAAAACCCAATTTCAATAAAAACTTTTCTAAGCAAAATTAATGAAAATAATGTTAATAACAATATATTAGAAAACCAATCTAAAAATCATAAACAACCTCAAATGTATAAATCTATTTCAAAAATAAAAAAATTAAGCCAAAAAACAGAACCTGAAAAAATAGAAAAATCTCAAATCAAAGAGCTAGATAATTTAATAATTGCTGCTAAAAATTACAACAATATAGAAGTAAAACCTAAAAATCAAGCAACAGAAGATTCTTCATTAAACAAAACTATAGATTCAGATGGATATTTTGAAATACTTAATCTTCAAAACGGCAAAATTGAACATGTGTCAGAAAAAGATTATGTAATAGGCGCAGTATGTGCAGAAATGCCACCAACTTTTCATCCAGAAGCATTAAAAGCGCAGGCTGTTTCTGCTCACACATACGCATTAAAAATGAAAAAAGAACAACAACAAAACCCTGACCCAGACCTTAAAGGTGCCGATTTTTCTGCTGACCCACTCAATTGGAAGAAATATGTTACAAAAGAAATTGCTCAAAAAAAGTTTGGAGATAAATTTGAACAATATTGGGGAAAAATTGTCTCTGCTGTTAACGACGTAACAGATATTGTAATGTTATATGATGATGAACCTATAATTGCAGCATACCATGCAATTTCGAGCGGAATAACAGAATCTGCTCATGTTATTTGGGGTGGTGATGCACCTTACCTTAAAGCAACAGAAAGTTATGGAGATAACCTTGCCCCAAATTATGAAACAAAAGTTTGCGTTTCTGCTGATAAAGCCAAACGCATATTAACTCAAAATTACCCTGATTTAAAATTGTCATCAAGTCCATCAAAGTGGTTTAATGACGTCACCAGATCAGCTTCTGGGTCAGTTTTAAATGTCAACTTAGAAAATTCAGATATTTCAGGTACTAAAATAAGAACATTATTTGACTTGCGTTCAGCAAACTTTATTGTAAATTATGATTCTGAGAATAATAATTTTGAATTCACAGTTAAAGGCTATGGACATGATATTGGTTTGAGTCAATATGGTGCTGATTATATGGCTCAAAACGGGTCTGACTTTAAAGAAATATTAAACCACTATTATTCTGATATATCTTTTGCAAAAGTTTCTAAAATTTCATAATTTATTTCATTCAACCATTCACTTGAAAGACGTACTATCAATTACGCATGTGGAGGGCTACGTTCCTTTGCGTAATTGATTTTTACTATGAGTACTTTTGCATAAATTTCTATGTATAATTCGATTGAACTCAACGTATATAGTTTTGACCTTTTCGTCATTCTTTATTTCCGATAGCGATTGTTCTTGCATGAAGTAACTTGTATCGAAAACAATGATAAAAAACTGTCTATTGAGCGGTTGTTGATGAGAGACATCGATAATAAATCATCGGTTTGTAATACAAAGACAATAAAAAACAATAACTGTTTACTTTTTACCATAGTTAATGTGTAAACTCTTATACCAGCTACACAGGTTAAAATTATATCTTTCATTTTTGCTTTCCACATTTATTAAAATAATCTCATTTTTTATAAATATTGCTTTAATATTTTTTTTAAATATGAAAATAACAAATCTTCCTTTAGTAAAGCCAATACACTAACATATGTTATCGCCCCTAACACAATCAATACACAAAGAGCATTTAATCCCGATGAAAAGTATATTTTCAATGTATTGACTACGCAAAACATAACTAATGACGCAATTACATATTTCCAACAAGTACCAAATATTAGATTAAACTCGAGCTGTTTTTTTATCAAACAATATGTGACCTGTATTGTTGCTACAATTATTTCTGCAATAACTGATGCTATAGCTGCACCAAATGCTCCCATCTTGGGAATTAAAATAATATTTATTACAAAGTTACAGACTGCAGCAATTGTAACTGATATTGTATAAACGTTTTGTTGCTTTGTGTACAATAAATATACGCCCCCCACAATATATGAAATACCTATAATAACAATAAGAGTTGAGAAAATCATCAACAACCCTACAGAATCCTGAAATCCATTTCCTAAAAATAATGGAATAAAAACGGAAGATACTCCAATTAAGCCAAACATCATCGGAAAAGAAAGCATCCACACAACATTAAATGCTTTATAAACATATTGTTTAGCAACATTCATATTATTATGGTAAAGATTAGCAACTCTAGACACGATTACTGTTGCTACTGAAGTCACTACAGTAAGAGCGAATTTTGCAGTTTTTTCAGATTGTTCATAACAACCATTCGCGTAATCAGAATGAGTAATCCAACCAATCATATTTTTATCTAATACTGTATAGATTTGAATCGCAACCGATGGCAAAAAAATCAACCACATTTCCTTGAAATCATTGAATGGATAAATTTGCTTAACAGGCACAACATACTTAGGTATATATATCCACATCACAAGGTTTCCTAAGACTATTGAAAACACATATATTAGTACATATATCCATAGATCATCTTCTTTTTTTACAAAAGCAAATATGCAAATAATGTACAATAGTCTTACAAATAGAGTTCTAAAAACTATTTTTTTAAAATCTTCTATTCCATTAAAAAACCATTCTACATTAATAGCAATATTAATTATATTGCTTGCTAAAATAACATTAATTACATTCATCCCTTCAACAAAATAAATATAGGCGAAATATAATAACAAAGCAAATGTACTTGAAAGACATCTAAATGAAAAAGTATTCCAGAATATTTGACTTAATTGTTTTTTATCATTTCTATAAAATGCAATTTCCCTTTGCCCATATGTTTCAGATCCTAATGTAGCAATTAAAGTAAAATAAGTAACAATTGAGGTGGCATAACTATACTGTCCTATGTTTGATGCACCTAATACTCTAGACACATATGGAGTCACAATAAACGGAATTATTAGTACAGCTACCTGACCAATAAGATTATAAAACAAATTTTTTTTTATACTTACATATTTATAACTACTCATTCTCTTTGCCTCAAAAAGCTGATTTTGAAAAGTATTTTCCTACAGCAATAATGATTAAATATACATAAAATGCTATCCACCTAATTTTATAATTTTAATGTATTTAAACATTTAAAAAATTTTATCTATATCTAAAGTTAGATCCATCGTATTATAGTCGAAGTCTTCTGTATAACCTAATTTTTTCAATAATTGTTCTGGGGCACTATAACCCATTTTATTTTGCCTATGATTCATTGCTGCTGCTTCAATTATAACAGCTATTGTTCTTCCAGCTCTTATGGGCAAAGTTATTGTTGGAATTTTAATATTTAAAATCTTAGTGTAATTTTTTTTTGTGCCTATCCTATCATATACTTTATGCTCGTCCCATTTTTCTAATTTAATTAAAAGATCTATACTTTTTTTTATTTTTACTGATCCAAGACCAAAAATTTGCCTTGCATTTATTATTCCAATGCCCCTAATTTCCAAAAAATGTCTTATATTTTCAGGTGATGTACCAATTAATGTATCATATGAAATTTTAGTAATTTTAACAACGTCATCAGCTACTAGCCTATGACCTCTTTTCATAAGCTCTACAGCTGTTTCACTCTTCCCTATTCCACTTTCACCTAAAATCATTATTCCTTCACCATAAACTTCCATTAAACCACCTGGAACAGTTATTGATGGTGCCATTTCGACATTCAGATAAGAAATTAATCTAGCTATAAATTCACTAGTTTCAATATTAATTTTTATTAATGGAACTTGATATTTTTTTGCAATGCTAATAAATTCATCATCTAGCTCTAATTTTTTAGTTACAAAAACTATTGATGGTCTGTATGAAAAAAATAAATTTAAAATTTGTATGCGTTGTTGCACATCTAATTTAAGAAGATAACTATACTCTGGTCTACCGATAATTTGCATTCTTTCAGGGTCAAAATAATCAAAATAACCAACAAAATTTAGCCCAGGTCGATTAATTTTTTTACTGGTAACATAAATTTTTTCTGCTGATTTAGGTAAATAAATGGGCGATAAATTTAAACTATTTATAATTTTGCTAAGTTGGACTTTTTTTTGGCTTTGGCATTCAAGTTTATTAATATCCATAATTCACTATCTCCTAAATAAATTATAGTTCATTATTCTGTGATTTTTCTAAAATAAAATCCCCTACATTAATTTTATGCCCTAACAAGAAATCTCTTCCTGACATTTTTTTGCCACCTTCAACTTGAACTTCTAAAAACTCTAATGAGCCACTAGAACATGATACAATAAATTTTTGATTGTCTAAAATCTCTCCAGGCTTTTTGTTGTGGTCATCCATGCTATAAACTTTTGTGCGGTAAACTTTAAGAATTTTCCCTTTAAAGTTTACTTTAGCTACAGGCCAAGGGTTGATACCTCTAATCATGTTATGAACTTCTATAGCCGATTTATTAAAAGTTATATAGGAAAGCTCTTTTTGCAAAATAGGTGCCATTGTTGATTCTTCATCATTTTGGGTTATTCTTTTCACATTACCTGATTCAAACAATTTAAGTGTTTTTATTAGTGTTTCTGCACTAACGTAAGACAAGCGCTCAAGTAATTCACCAGATGTTTCATCTTGATTAATTAATATTTTTTCTTGTAAAATCATATCTCCAGTGTCCAAACCTTCGTCCATAAACATAGAAGTAACACCTGCATATTTTTCGCCATTAATAACACTCCATTGAACTGGAGCCGCACCTCTATATTTAGGTAACAAAGAACCATGTATGTTTATACAACCTAATCTAGGTATTTCTAAAACTTCTTTAGGCAATATTCTTCCATAAGCAATTACTACAATCAAATCTGGATCAATATCTTTAATTGCTTGTATTACTTCTGGTTTTTTCAAACTTACAGGTTGATGAATTGTTAAACCATAATTTAAAGCCAATTGTTTTACCTCAGAATATTCTACTTTATACCCTCTACCTTTAGGCTTATCTGCTTTTGTATAAACAGCAGCTATATTGTAATGATTATTAATTAATTTTTCTAAGCCTAGTGCGGCAAATTCAGGTGTACCCATAAAAATTATCTTCAAAAAATCTTCCCCTTTGTAAAAAACTTAAAATTATAAATAATATAAAACTTAATTCTTTTTGAGCGAAAATAAATCATTTGCTAAATCTACAAACAAAATTCCATTTAGATGATCTATCTCATGGCACAAAGCTCTTGCCAGCAAATTTTCACCTGTTAACATAAATTCTTCTCCAAAGCGATTATAAGCTTTAACTAAAACACGTTTAGGTCTTGTCACATCTCCCATTAAGTTCGGAAAAGACAAGCACCCTTCCCTTCCAGTCTGTCTTCCAAATGTTTCTACTATTTGAGGGTTAACTAATTCTATTAATCCATTACTATCTCTGACATCTATGACGGCAACATTTTTTAAAATTCCCACTTGAGGAGCTGCTAACCCCACACCTTCATACTCATACATAGTGTCTGTTAAATCATCAAGAAGTTTAAATAATTTTTCATCAAATAAAGTAACATCTTTACATTTTTTTCTGAGTATTGCATCATCTTCAAATCTTAAATTTCTATGCGCCATTATAAATTTGCTCCTCGTTTTTTAATTTTTAGTTTTTTATTTAAATTTTATCAAAAAAAATGCTCACATTAAAATTATGGGCCTTTTTTAATATTTTTTTTAACATTACGTCAATCATTCTTCTAAAATTTTTATCATTTTTATATTTTAAAAATATTTTATATCTATATTTATTATTAATTTTAGAGATAACTTCTGTAACTGGACCAAAAACTTTAAGTTTAACATTAAAAAAATCTTCTAAAACTAATTCTTTAATAATATCAAAAATTTCATTTCCAATTTTAATAATCGATGATTCGTTAGAACCAACCAAGCCAATAATTGCCATATCACAAAATGGAGGGTATAATAATTTCTTTCTGAACAAAATTTCTCGATTATAAAAAGCATTATAATCTTGGCTCAAAACTAAGTCAAAAATTTCATTTCGTACATCATTTGTCTGTATTATTGCTCTACCATTTTCACTGCCTCTGCCACTGCGACCAATAACCTGAGTGAGAATGTTATAAGTACGCTCAAAACCTTTATAATCACTGTTATAAATTGATCTGTCGGCATCTATAACTCCCACTAGAGTGACATTTGGAAAATTAAGCCCTTTTGCTACCATTTGTGTTCCTATTAAAATATCATATTTTCTATTTAAAAAATCGTCAAAATATCTATCATATGAGAATCTGTTAATAATTTTATCTGCATCTAATCTTAAAATTTTAGCTTGAGGGAAAATATCTTCTAACTGTAACTCAATTTTTTGTGTACCAACTCCACTATACTTTATATAAGCGCTACCACATTTCTCACATTTTTTTACAACATCTTTTATGTAACCACAATAATGGCACATAAGCTTATTATTGGCTTTATGGTAAGTAAGCACAATATCACAATTAGGGCACAACTCAACATGGTTACATTCATCACATTTAACTATAGTGTTATAACCTCTTCTATTAATAAAAATAATAGTTTGTTGACCATATTTCAAATTATTTTCTATAGCTAATATTAATTCTTTGCTAAAAAATGAATTATTACCATTTTGCTTTTCCTCTTGCATATCAACAATAGAAACTTCGGGCAAAACAGAGTTATTGTACCTTTTATTTAAATTAAAGATATTAAAATTTTTTTTTTGAAGTTTATAATACATTTCAACAGATGGCGTTGCAGATGCCATTAAAAATAATGCATTATTATATTTTGTCCTTATCATCGCAACATCTCTTGCATGGTAACGTGGTACATTATTAGATTTATAACTTTCTTCTTGCTCTTCGTCCATTATAATCAGCCCAATATTTTCTAACGGTGCAAACACAGCTGAACGGGTTCCTAAAACTACATTTGCTTTTCCAGCTTTAATTCTTTTCCATTCATCCAACCTATTAGCTAATGTTAAACCACTATGTAAAATTGCAACATT
>CAYPLT010000044.1:0-8856 GCA_964411695.1 uncultured Candidatus Soleaferrea sp. | reverse complement strand
CTTTAAAAGAGATAAAGTAGATATGCCAGCAACAGTTTTGACTTTAGAGTACGACCCAAATAGGTCAGCTCACATAGCTTTAGTTGAATATCAAGACGGTGAAAGAAGGTATATTTTAGCTTCAGAAGGTTTAAAAGTTGGTGATGTTGTAGAATCTGGTAAAAGTGCTGACATTAAAACAGGTAATGCATTAATGTTAAGTGATATCCCTGTTGGAACATTTATTCACAATATTGAATTAAAACCGGGTAAAGGAGGTCAGTTAGCTAGAAGCGCAGGTATAATGGCTCAGCTAATGGCTAAAGAGAATGGTTTTGCTTTGTTGAGACTTCCTTCGGGTGAGCTTAGAAATGTACCTATTGGTTGCATGGCAACTGTTGGTCAAGTGGGCAACACAGACCATGAAAATGTGAGTGTAGGTAAAGCCGGTAGAAAAAGACATATGGGCATTAGACCTACAGTTAGAGGTTCTGTTATGAACCCTTGTGATCATCCTCATGGTGGGGGAGAAGGTAAATCACCTATCGGACGTAGTTGTCCTGTTACTCCTTGGGGTAAACCGGCTCTTGGCTATAAGACTAGAAAGAAGAGAAACTTGACAGATAAATTTATAGTTAAACGTCGTAATCAAAAATAATGCTTTTAGCGGAAGGAGGCATATGATTTTATGGGAAGAAGTTTGAAAAAAGGCCCTTACGTACAGCCGGTGTTGATGAAAAGAGTTCTTGAGATGAATGAAAAAGGTGAGAAGAAAGTTTTAAAAACTTGGAGTAGATCATCAACAATATTCCCTGATTTTGTGGGACACACTTTCGCGGTACATGATGGTCGTAAGCACATACCGGTTTATGTTACTGAAGATATGGTTGGTCATAAATTAGGTGAATTTGCTCCAACAAGGACCTTTAAAGGTCATTCAGGGTCTAAAAAATCTAATACCGGTAAATAAATGATGTAAGGAGGTTTATTGATGGAAGCTAAAGCCCATTTAAGATATTATAGAATCTCACCTCGTAAGGTGCAGATAGTTCTTGATCAAATAAGAAACAAATCAGTTGATGAAGCAATGGCTATTTTAAAATATACGCCGAAAGCAGCATCAGAGCCATTGGCTAAGCTTTTAAAATCTGCTGTGGCTAATGCTCAAAACAATCATAATATGGATGTGAACTCTCTTTACGTTTCAGAATGCTTTGCTTGCCCAGGACCAATTTTAAAAAGAATAAGACCAGGGTCATACGGAAGAGCAAAGAGAATTTTAAAGAGGTCATCTCATGTCACATTGGTTGTTAAAGAAAAAGAAGATTAGTGATTTTATAATTTTGGTCAATAAAAGAGAAAGGAGAGAATCCGTGACTGATAAACTTTATTTTAGTTTTTCAGTTTGTACCGTGAGCCACACGGGATTTTAAGCCCTCGGAGTGTTAGACCAACATAAAGTTAATTTGTGAACACTGTGAACAGGGAAGCAAACTCAAATTATAACTTGAGTTTGTATAGCGGTAAACTATGGGACAGAAAGTAAACCCACATGGGTTAAGAGTTGGAGTTATTAAAGGTTGGGAGTCACGTTGGTACGCTGATGATAAAAATTTTGGCAATATTTTAGTTCAAGATTACAATATTCGTAAGTTCATAAAAAGTAAGCTATACGATGCAGGGGTACCAAGAATAGAAATAGAGCGTGACGCAACTAAAGTAAGAATTAACGTTCATTGCGCTAAACCTGGTAGAGTTATAGGTGAAGGCGGTAAAAATATTGAGGTAATTAGGCAAGATGTTGCAAAATTAATCAATAAAACTAACAACCAAAATTTAGATGTTTATGTAAACATTATTGAAGTAAAGCAACAAGATAAAAATGCTCAGTTAGTTGCTGAAAATATTGCTACTCAGCTTGAAAGAAGAATATCTTTTAGAAGAGCAATGAAACAGTCCATACAAAGAGCAATGGCTTTAGGCGCCAAAGGAATTAAAGTTGCTGTTTCTGGTCGTTTAGGTGGTGCAGAAATTGCGAGAACAGAGCATTATCATGAAGGTACAATACCTCTACAAACTTTAAGAGCTGATATAGATTATGGATTTGCAGAAGCAGACACAACATATGGTAAAATTGGTGTTAAAGTTTGGGTCTACACAGGAGAAGTTTTGCAAGGCAAGGCTAAAGAAGGACAAGATGAGAAAGCTAAAAATGTAGAAAAACCTCAAAGACCAAGAAGAAGATCAAATTTTGATGACAAGAAAAAATTTGATTCAGAAAATAAAAAGCCTCGCTCATATGGAAGGAGGAACATGAACAATGCTTCTACCAAAAAGAGTGAAATATAGAAGAGTCCATAGAGGACGTATGAAAGGTAAAGCTACAAGAGGTAATGTTGTCTCAAACGGTGAATACGGTTTACAGGCTTTAGAGCCAGCTTGGGTAACATCAAACCAAATAGAAGCTGCTCGTATAGCAATGACGCGTTACATTAAACGTGGTGGTCAGGTTTGGATTAAAATATTCCCAGATAAACCAGTTACTAAAAAACCTGCTGAAGTTAGAATGGGTTCTGGTAAAGGTTCTCCAGAATTTTGGGTAGCTGTAGTTAAACCTGGAAGAGTTATGTTTGAAATTGCTGGAGTTTCAGAAGAATTGGCTCGTGAAGCAATGAGGTTAGCAAGCCATAAATTGCCAGTAAAATGTAAATTTATAAAAAAGGAAGAAATGGGTGGTGAAAAGTAATGAAGTCTACAGAGATTCGTACATTGTCTTTAGAAGAATTAAATGAAAAATTGGCGGACCTTAAGGCTGAGCTTTTTAACCTACGTTTTCAACACGCCATTAACCAATTAGAAAATCCAATGCGCATCAATATTGTAAAAAAAGATATTTCTCTTATAAAAACTATTATGCAAGAAATGAATAGCAAAAACTAAGGTTAATTTAATAATATTTTATTGTATCAATTTAATAAGATGTTATTATCTAAAAAGTTCAGACGCTAAACTTCTAAAAAATAATAGTTAGCATTTGGAAACGGAAGGAGTTGTTGAGGTCGATATGAGCGAAAGAAATCTTAGAAAAACTCGAGTGGGTAAAGTTGTAAGTGACAAAATGGATAAAACTGTTGTTGTTGCAATACAAGATAGTGTAAAACATCCGCTTTACAAGAAAATCATAAAAAGAACAACGAGGTTCAAAGTTCATGATGAAAAGAATGAATGTAAAGTAGGAGACAGAGTTTTAATAATGGAGACCAGACCTTTATCTAGAGATAAACGGTGGCGTTTGGTTGAAATAATAGAAAAAGCTAAATAATGTTTGGGCGAAAGGAGGGGTTGCTTCGTGATACAGATGCAAACGCGTTTAAAAGTAGCCGATAACACAGGTGCAAAAGAAATTATGTGTTTTAAAGTTTTAGGCGGGTCACGTAGGAAGTACGCTAACATTGGCGATGTTATTGTGGCATCCGTAAAAAAGGCTGTACCGGGTGGCAGTGTTAAAAAAGGTGATGTTGTAAAAGCAGTTGTTGTAAGGTCACAGAAAGGTGTAAGACGTCAAGATGGAACCTACATAAGGTTTGATGAAAATGCTGCTGTGCTTATAAGAGATGATAAAAACCCAAGAGGAACACGTATTTTTGGCCCGGTTGCAAGAGAATTGCGTGAAAAGGAATATACTAAGATATTAAGCCTCGCTCCAGAAGTGCTTTAATTTGGAGGTGATTTTAAAATGATAACCAAAATGCATATAAAAAAGAATGATATGGTTCAAATTTTGTCAGGTAAAAATAAAGGTAAAAAAGGCAAAGTATTAGAAGTTAGTCCTAAAGAAGGAAAAATCATTGTTGAAGGCTGTAATATTGTTACTAAACACGTAAAGCCACGTAAAATGGGTGAGCCAGGAGGACTTATTAAAGCAGAGGCACCTATTTATGCGTGCAAAGCAATGGTTATTTGTCCAAAATGTGGAAAACCAACTAGAACAGGAATTAAAGTTTTAGAAAATGGTGACAAACAGCGTGTATGTAAGCGTCAAGGCTGTCAAGAAGCATTCTAATACAAAATATAATTATGATTTTTCTGTAAAGGGGTGAGCATGTTGGTCGCAAGACTTAAAGAAAAATA
This sequence comes from uncultured Candidatus Soleaferrea sp., assembly GCA_964411695.1. GTDB lineage: Bacteria > Bacillota > Clostridia > Oscillospirales > Ruminococcaceae > RGIG8779. The sequence continues at coordinate 4,746 of CAYPLT010000044.1, read as the reverse complement.
TGTAAAAGAAGTGGCACCAGCATTAATGAAGAAGTTTGGCTATAAAAATGTAATGCAGATACCAAAGCTTGAAAAAGTAGTTATTAATGTAGGCTGTGGAGAAGCTAGAGACAATAAAAAAGTTATTGATTCTGTAATGGGAGATTTAGCTAAAATTACTGGTCAAAAAGCTGTAGCATGTCAAGCAAAAAAATCAGTAGCAAACTTTAAATTAAGGCAGGGCATGGTAATAGGTGTTAAAGTAACCTTAAGAGGCGACAAAATGTATGAATTTGTAGATAGATTATACAGTGTTGCTTTACCGAGGGTTAGAGATTTTAGGGGTATAAATGCCAACTCATTTGATGGTAGAGGAAACTACAATATGGGAATCAAAGAGCAATTAATCTTCCCTGAAATTGAGTATGATAAAATTGATAAATTACGCGGTATGGATATTTGTTTTGTAACTACCGCAAAAACAGATGAGGAATCCTATGAGTTATTATCTCTGATGGGTGCCCCGTTCGCTAAATAGAGAGGAGTTTTTTTGTGGCTAAGAAATCATTAATTGCAAAGCAGCGAAGAACGCCTAAATTTTCTACACGTGCTTATACCAGGTGTAAGATTTGCGGCAGACCACATGCATATTTGCGTAAATTTGGTATTTGCCGTATATGTTTTAGAAAATTAGCTTATAAAGGCGAGATACCTGGAGTTAAAAAAGCAAGCTGGTAAATTTCGTGAGAGTAAAGGAGGTTAACTGTTTATGCAAATTACAGATGCTATTGCTGATATGCTTACTCGTATAAGAAATGCAAATGCAGCAAAACATGATAAAGTGGAAATACCTGCTTCTAATATGAAAAAATCTATAGCTCAAATTTTATTAGATGAAGGCTATATAAAATCATATAAGATAATAGAAGATGGTAAACAAGGAATTATAGACATACAATTAAAATATGGTCCTCATAAATCTCAAGTTATAACTGGGCTTCGTAGAGTTTCTAAACCAGGTCTTCGTATTTACACAAGTTGTGAAGATATGCCGAAAGTTATGAGAGGTTTAGGGATAGCAATTATTTCAACTCCAAAAGGTGTTATGACAGATAAAAAAGCACGTCAAAACAATGTAGGTGGAGAAGTTTTAGCTTTTGTTTGGTAATAATTGCAAAAATGTTGGTCAATTAGTAAGAAAGGAGAGATCCGCGAAATTAGCTTTTAATTAATATTGCAGAGCTAATTTGGTACCGATTAATCGGGATGTTAAGCCCTTGGAGTGTTAGACCAACAGATTAAATATTAATCTGAGCATGTAGAAGAGGGAAGCTAATTAATTTTAGCAAAGCGGTTTAAACAAATGTCACGTATAGGACGTCAACCGATAGAAATTCCAAATGGTGTAGAAGTTAAAGTAAATGGCTCAAATGTAAAAGTTAAGGGCCCAAAAGGCAGTTTGGAAACTAACTTTCATCAAGATATGAAAATTAGTTTAGACGGTAATCACATTACAGTTGAAAGACCAAGTGATGACAAAAAACATCGTAGCTTACACGGCTTAACAAGAACATTAATAGCAAATATGATAGCCGGAGTTAAAGATGGATTTTCAAAAGAACTTGAAATTAACGGAGTAGGATACCGTGCAGCAAAGCAAGGTAAAAATCTTGTAATGAACTTAGGTTATTCTCACCAGGTAATTGTAAGTGAAGAAGATGATATAAAAATAGATGTTCCATCACCTAATAAAATAATCATCTCAGGGCCTGACAAACAAAAAGTAGGTCAATTTGCAGCAGAAGTTCGTGAAAAGAGACCACCAGAACCATATAAAGGTAAAGGTATAAAGTATGCTGATGAGGTTATTATTAGAAAAGAAGGTAAAGCTGCAAAGGGCAAAAAATAAGTTATAAGGAGATTAAAGTCTAATGGTTAATAAAGTAGACAGTAATAAAGCTAGACTTAAAAGACATTTAAGAGTTAGAGCCAAGATTAGCGGAACAGCTGACCGTCCACGTCTTAATGTTTTTCGTTCTTCAAAGCATATTTATGCCCAAGTGATTGATGACGTTAAAGGTGTAACTCTTGTTAGTGCATCAACGTTAGAAAAAAGCTTTGAAGGGGCTGGTAGTAATAAAGAAGCAGCTCGTAAAGTCGGCTTATTAGTTGCAGAAAAAGCAAAACAAAAAGGCATTAGTAAAGTGGTTTTTGACCGTGGTGGATATTTGTATCACGGAAGAGTTAAGGAATTAGCTGAAGGCGCACGTGAAGGTGGCCTAGAATTTTAGAAAAATCAGAAAATTTATAAGTTGAGGAGGGGATTTTTTGATTAAGAATGAAGCTGTAAAAGTAGAAACAGATAATTTTTTAGAAAGAGTAGTTTATATTAACAGAGTTTCAAAAACTGTTAAAGGTGGTAGAATTTTTAAATTTTCTGCTTTGGTTGTTGTAGGTAACGGAAAAGGTGTAGTAGGCTTTGGTATGGGCAAATCTTCTGAAGTTCCTGATGCAATAAGAAAAGGAATAGAAGACGCTAAAAAGAACCTAAAGGTTATAGCCATGAAAGGCACAACAATACCTCATGAAGTAGTTGGGAAATTTGGTGCAGCAAGAGTAATTTTAAAACCGGCAGCACCAGGTACCGGAGTTATTGCAGGTGGCCCTGTAAGAGCAGTTTTAGAGATGGTAGGTATAAAAGATATTAGAACTAAATCACTTAGATCTAATAATCCATGCAATGTTGTTAATGCAACAATGGATGGTTTAACTTCTTTAAGAACTCTTAATGAAGTGGCTAGTGTTAGAGGTATAAACAAAGAAGGAGTTTTAGGATAAGGAGGAATAAATTATGGCAAATTTAAAAATCAAGTTAGTTAAGAGTTTTTCTGGTAGAAAAGATGACCAAATTGCCACTGCTATTTCTCTTGGTCTTAGAAAAGTTGGCAGAGAAACTATACAGCCTGATAATGAAGCTACAAGAGGGAAGATAGCTAAAATTTCTCATCTTGTAGAGTATACTCAAATATAATGTTGGGAGGTGGCAGTATAATGAGGTTACATGATTTAGCACCAGCTAAAGGTGCTAACAGAGATGTTTTTAGAGTAGGTCGTGGTCATGGTTCTGGTAACGGTAAAACTGCGGGTAAAGGTCATAAAGGTCAAAATGCTCGTAGTGGTGGCGGAGTTAGACCTGGCTTTGAAGGTGGGCAAATGCCACTTCACAGACGAGTACCTAAAAGAGGATTCGTAAACATATTTAGAACTAATTATGCTATTGTAAATGTTAGTGATTTAAATTGCTTTGAAGATGGCGCAAATGTTGATACAGAAATGATATTAAAGGCTAAGTTAGTCAAAAAAACACTTGATGGTATAAAAATTTTAGGCGATGGAAAACTAACAAAAAAATTAAATGTTAAAGTAGCTGCATTTTCAAAATCTGCTAAAGAAAAAATTGAGCAGGTTGGTGGAAAGGCAGAGGTGATGTAAGTGTTTAAGACGTTAAAAGATGCTTGGAAGATAGCTGATTTAAGAAAAAAAATTCTTTACACACTTATGATTATTGTTGTATTTAGATTGGGGTCAGCAATACCTGTACCTTATTTAGACTCTACAGTTATTCAAATGATGATAAAAAGTGGTGGCGGCAATAATATGCTAGGCTATATTGACGTTTTAACTGGAGGAGCATTTTCTAAGGCAACTATTTTTGCACTTTCAATTTCTCCTTATATTACAGCATCAATTGTTATACAGCTTTTAGCTGTTGCAATACCTTCACTTGAAAAGCTTTCTAAAGAAGGCGAAGAGGGCAGAAAAATTCTGATGAAAATAACTAGATGGTCTACAATAGCTTTAGGTTTATTGCAAGCACTAGGTTATTATGCAATGCTTAGTTCGCAAGGTGCTGTTGTTCATAAAACAGGTGGCGCAAAAATATTTGCAATGATTGTTATATTGTTGGTATTTACAGCTGGTACGGCACTCATTATGTGGCTTGGTGAAAGAATTAATGAAAAGGGTATAGGTAATGGGATATCATTAATTTTGTTTGCTGGTATAGTATCAAGAGGTCCGGCTATAGTTTCAAGATTGTCTCTATATGCTCAAAAAGAAGGGTCAAGTAGTTATGTAAAGATACCACTAATAGTTATTTTATTTTTAGCTATAGTAATTTTTGTTGTTTGGATGACTAATGCAGAAAGAAGAATACCGATACAATATGCTAAAAGGGTAGTTGGGAGAAAAATGTATGGTGGGCAAAGTTCACACATACCAATAAAAGTTAATATGTCAGGTGTAATGCCAATAATTTTTGCATCGTCACTACTTATGATTCCGTCTACAATACAAATGTTTGTTGACCGAGATGCGGTTACATGGTTTGGTAAATTACTTAAAACATTTAATTATGATTCATGGTTCTACGCTGTATTGACATTTATATTAATTATAGGGTTTAGTTACTTTTATGTTTCCATACAATATAATCCAATGGAAATGGCTAATAATTTGAGAAAAAGTAATGGTACAATACCTGGAATAAGACCAGGTAAACCCACAGCAGATTTTATTGCTAAAGTTATGAATAAAATAACTTTTGTAGGTGCATTGTTCTTAGGTGTGATGGCTATTTTACCATTTATAGCAGGTAAGTTTACAGGAATGCAACTTGGTATAGGTGGAACAACAATTTTGATTGTTGTAGGTGTAGCACTTGACACAGTTAAGCAAATAGAGTCATTAATGATGATGAGACATTAT
>CAYPLT010000043.1:0-8922 GCA_964411695.1 uncultured Candidatus Soleaferrea sp. | reverse complement strand
AGATGAATTTAATATATCTATTATAAATCAGTGGAATAAATTTTATGATAACTCTCAGGAATTAGATAAAGTGAAGTATCCTAAAAATTTACCTGTCTGTGCATTTTTAGCCAGCGAACAAATTGAAACAGTTAATAAAATGTTGAAAAATGGTGAAATGAAAACTTCTTGGGTGGAAATTAACAAAAATGTTATTACAAATTCTGAAATACAATTAATTGAGGTGTTAGATGGAGAGCATTATTTACACCATGATCAATTTAAAAAGATAGCCGAAATAAGTAAAAAATTTATTGAAATGACGGATAACATTGTAATTAAATAAGTAATTCTCCAATAAACAAATATTAAACTAATAATTATTTTTATATTTGTACAGATGCATGGATTTTTATTAAGAACACGAATTTATAGGTACATTTTTTGAATTTTAAAATGAAATGAGGTATAATGTAATGACAGAAAAATTTACTCAGATTGATTTAGATGGTTGGGAACGAAAAGAAAATTATAATTGGTTCACAACTAAAAATAATTGCACAATTGTTATGACAGCTAACATAGAGATAACGAATTTATTGAAATTTGTAAAAAAAACTCAGATGTTATCCAGTTTTTAGTTATATGATTTCGAATGTTGTAAATCATATTAAAGAATTTAAAATAGGTTTTGATGCTGATGAAAATTTAGGTTATTGGGACATTATTTACCCAAGGTACCCGATATTTCATGAAGAAGATAAAAGGATTTCTATTTTGTGGTCAGAATATGATGATAATTTTGGTAAATTTTATAAAAATGTTATTAATGATATAAATCGGTATGGTGAAATTAGGAGTATGGCAGCAAAAGGCAGATATCCACTAAATTGCTTTGATGTCACGTCAATGCCGTGGGTTAGTTTTACAAGTTTTAGTTGCCAAAGCATCAGCAATGCTCTATCTTTTTCTCCGTTTGTAGCTATTGGTAAGTTTTTTGAAGATGGAGGTAAGATATTGTTGCCGGTTTCAATGGGGTCTCATCATGCGGTAAGCGATGGGTACCATGTTAGTAAATTTTTTATGGATTTGCAAAATTTGGCAAACAATTTTGATGCGTGGTTAAAACTAATATAAAGTTAAGAAATTTATGAGGTAATTTATGGGTAAATATATTGAGATAGGTAAATTAACTGGCACACATGCACTAAAAGGTGAGCTAAAAATGGTGTATTGGTGTGATGACCCTGATTTTTTAGTTGACTTAGATTTATTTTTTTTAGATGAAGATGGAAAAGAAAATCTTGCAGTTGAACGAGCTAGGTTCCATAAAAATGTTTTGATAATCAAGTTTAAAGATGTTGATGACATAGATACTGCACAAAAATATATTAATAAAGTCTTATATATTGATAAAGATAAAATTAAGTTAAATGATGGAGAATATTTACAATGTGATTTAATCGGTTTGACTGTTTTAGATGTGGATAGTAATGAGAATTATGGAGAAATTTGTAAAATAACTCAGACCGGTGCAAACGATGTTTATTATATTAAAAATAATGATGGCAGAGAACGCTTGATTCCGGCAATTAAAGATGTTATAAAAAAAGTTGATTTAGAAAATAATTTGATGTATATAAAACCATTAAATGGGTTGTTTGATTTATGAGAATAGATATTTTAACTCTCTTCCCTGAAATGTGTGAAGCAGTTTTAAGTGAGAGCATAATAGGCAGGGCACGTAAAGCAAATTTGGTTACACTTTGTTGCCACAACATTAGAGATTATTCTGAAGATAAGCATAGAAGAGTAGATGATTACCCTTATGGTGGTGGTAAAGGTATGCTTATGAAGGCTGAGCCGGTTTACCAATGTGTGCAGTCGGTTTTGGAAAATTATGATGTTAAGCCTAAAATAATTTATATGTCGGCTCAAGGTAAGAGACTAACGCAACATAAAGTTATTGAGCTCACTAAATTTGATGGGTTAATTTTAATTTGCGGTCATTATGAAGGTATTGATCAGCGACTGATAGATGAAGTTGTTGATGAAGAGATTTCTATTGGAGATTATGTGGTAACAGGCGGAGAAATGCCGGCAGTTATTTTAGCAGATGCTGTTTGTAGGTTATTACCTGGCGTTTTATCAGATGAAGAGTGTTTTAAAAGTGAAAGTCATTATAATGGTTTACTTGAATATCCACAATATACAAGACCCGAAGAATGGATGGGAAGAAAGGTTCCGGAAGTTTTGCTGTCTGGTCATCATGCGAATATAAAAAAATGGAAAGAAGAGCAGTCAATTAAAAAAACTAAATATATTGAAAGTTTAGATGAATAATTTATTGTTAATTTTAATATAAGAAAGTTGATGTGAATTTATGGATTATGATGTAGTTATTGGCTTAGAAGTTCATGTGGAGTTAGCAACTAAAACAAAAATGTACTGTAGTTGCAAAAACTCTTTTGGTTCTGCGGTTAATTCAAATGTTTGTCCGATTTGTGCTGGCTTGCCGGGTACTTTACCGGTTTTGAATAAAAGGGCAGTAGAGTTAGCACTTAAAGCAGGTTTGGCATTAAATTGTAAACTTAATAAAAAATCTAAACAAGATAGAAAAAATTATTTTTACCCTGACCTTCCAAAGGGTTACCAGATTTCTCAACATGATATTCCAATGTTTTATGATGGATATGTTGACATCATAGTTAATGATTTAGGAACAACAAAAAGAATAGGGATTACAAGAATCCATATAGAAGAAGATGCAGGTAAACTTATTCATGATAAAGATGGGGACGTTTCTTTGTTAGATTTAAACCGTTCTGGTGTGCCATTAATTGAAATAGTTTCAGAACCAGATATATCCAGTGCCAAAGAGGCAAAAATATATTTAGAAACTATAAAATCCATTTTAGAGTCATTGGGCGTTTCAGATTGTAAAATGCAAGAAGGTTCTATGAGGTGTGATGTTAACGTTTCTCTAAAACCAGCTGGTTCAAATGTTCTTGGTGTTCGTTGTGAGACAAAAAATGTTAATACTTTTAATGGTGCGTTTAGAGCTATTGAATATGAAGTTGCGCGCCAGAAAAAAATTCTTGATGACGGTGGAGTCATTTTTCAAGAAACTCGTCGTTGGGATGATAATAAAGGCGAAAATATTTTACTTAGATCTAAAGAAGATTCACATGACTACCGTTACTTTAAAGAACCAGATTTAATGGCAGTGGTTATTACAGATGATATGATAGATAAAGCGAAAAGTGAGCTGACAGAACTTCCAAATATTAAAATTAAACGTTTTGTTCAAAAATATAAATTACCTATGATAGATGCTGTTACTTTGGTAAATGATTTACAAAAAGCGGTATTATTTGAAGAGTGTGCGGAAAAATCAATAAATGAATCTAAATTATTTTCAAACTGGATTTTGGGGGATATTTCTAGATTGTTAAACGAGAAAAATGTTTCCTTAAATCAAACAAATATTAATAGTACAAAATTAGTTGAAATTGTAAATTTAATTAATGATGGTAAAATTTCAAATACTTCGGCTAAGATTGTAGTAGAAAATGTAATGTTTAGCAATAAAAGTATTGATGAAATTATTGAAGAGAATAATTTGCTTCAAGTTAGCGATCAATCTGAGCTAGAACAAATTGTTAAGAATGTTTTAGAACAAAACCCACAAATTAGGGAGCTATTTAGCAAAGGTAAGACGAATATTTTGGGGTTTGCGGTTGGTCAGTGTATGAAGATGTCTAAAGGTAAGGGAAACCCTCAAATGCTTAAAGACATGATTTTAAATTTTATAAAATAATTAAATAATGATGGGAGATGCAGGTAATTTGAAAAGGTTAGAAATAAAAGATTTAAACAGAAATTACAAAAGTTATGTTGGGCAAGAAGTTACAATTTGCGGTTGGATAAAAACTATAAGAGAAAGTAAATCAATTGGTTTTATTGAATTAAATGACGGTGGATGTTTTAAAAGCATGCAAGTGATAATTCAAGAAAGTAAATTAGAAAATTATAAGGATGTAGTCAAACAAAATGTTGGAGCGTCTATTATAGTAAAAGGTAAAGTTATAGAAACGCCTGATGCAAAACAACCATTTGAAGTTAATGCAGATGAAGTTATTATTGACGGCACATCTTCACCTGATTACCCGCTACAAAAAAAACGCCATTCTTTAGAATATTTAAGAAGTATTTCATATTTAAGACCTAGAACAAACACATTTAATGCTCTGTATAGAGTAAGATCTGTAGCGGCTTATGCACTTCATACGTTTTTTAACGAAAGAGGTTTTGTTTATGCTCACACACCTATTATCACAGGAAGCGATTGTGAAGGTGCAGGTGAGATGTTTAGAGTTACAACTTTAGATGATAAAAATCCGCCACTTAATGAAGATGGTTCAGTTGACTACAGTCAAGATTTTTTTGGAAAATTGACTAGCTTGACAGTATCTGGTCAATTAGAAGGAGAATGTATGGCTCTTGCATTTGGTAAGATATATACATTTGGACCTACTTTTAGAGCAGAAAATTCTAACACGGCTAGGCATGCAGCAGAATTTTGGATGCTTGAGCCAGAAATTGCTTTTGCTGATTTGAATGATGACATGGATTTAGCAGAAGACATGATAAAATTTGCTATAAAATATGTTATGGAAAAATGTCCTGATGAAATTAAATTCTTTAATGATTTTTATGACAAAGATTTGATTGAAAGGTTAAATTTTGTTGCAAATTCTGATTTTGGAAAAGTTACTTACACTGAGGCAATTGAGCTACTGGAAAAAAATAAAGATCAGTTTGAGTACCCAGTTTATTGGGGTTGCGATTTGCAAACAGAACATGAAAGATATTTAACAGAAAAAATATTTAAAAAACCAGTTTTTGTTATAGATTATCCAAAAGAAATTAAAGCGTTTTACATGAAACTAAATGATGACAATAAAACAGTTGCTGCTATGGACTTATTGGTTCCAGGTATTGGTGAGATAATTGGTGGTAGCCAAAGAGAAGATAGATATGATGTTTTAAAAGCTAAAATGGAAGAGCTTGGTCTTAACATGGAAAATTATGATTGGTATTTAGATTTAAGAAAATATGGTGGTACACAACATGCTGGTTTTGGCTTAGGCTTTGAAAGGTTTATTATGTATTTAACTGGAATTTCTAACATTAGAGATGTTCTTCCGTTTCCGCGTACTGTTGGTACAGCAAAATATTAATAAGATTCATAATGAATTTTTGCCTCTGCATCAAAGTAGGGGCATAAGTTTATTTAGACAAAATTTATATTTTAAGAAAGAAAAAATAATAAACAATGATCGATTTATCTACAACTTTATTAAACACAAAAGTTTATAATAATTTAGAACAGTCCATCAAAGATGAAAAGAAAAATATTATTGTTGATAATGCTTCATCTTCAAATATATCTTTTATGGCTTTTTTGCTATGTAAAAAATTAAAAAAAAATATAATTATTATAACTGCTAGTGAACTTCTGTCTAAGGAAGTGGCCGATGATATTAATTTAGTTTCACGTAAAAACTTAACGGTGGTTTTTAAAGCTAGAGAAATGATTTACAATAATAATATTAAGGCTATTTCTAATGATTATGAGAATCAAAGATTAAAAGTTTTATATGAATTAACCAATCTGGAGAAAGATGAACATAAGGTTATTGTTACATCTGTTGAAGCGTTAGAGCAACCAGTTATTCTGCCTGAAAAATATAAGAATTTGATTTTAAACTTAAAAATTGGTCAGCGAATTAAAATAAATGAGCTGGCAGAGCGGTTAATTAAAATGGGGTTTGTGAAAAGTAGTCAAATTGAAGGTGTTGGTCAATTTTCTGTTAGAGGAGAAATAGTTGATGTGTTTCCACCGAATATGGACTACCCAATTAGACTTGATTTTTGGGATGATGAAATAGATAATATATTTTTGTTTGATACACTTTCTCAAAGAAGAATTGCAGAAAGACTAGAAAACGTATTTATTTCACCTGTTAAAGAAGTTTTAGTAGAAGATTTTAAGAAGTTAGCTGAAGATTTAATAAAATTTAAAAATAAAATTAGTAATAAAAAAGTTAAAGATGACATTGAGCGAGATATTAAAAATTTACAAGAAAATATTTTGCCTGATAATTTAGATAAGTATATACCATTTCTTTTTAAAGAAAAATGTTGTTTATTAGATTATATAGATAATCCGATTATTATTTTAAATAATGAGCACGATTTAATTCAAGCAGACAAAAGCGTATGGTGGCATTACAGTCAAGAAATAAAAGAACTATTTGAAAATGAAGATTCAGCTCAAAATTTTGGTAAACATATTTTGGCGTGGGAAGAAGTTAAAGAAAAATTAAATGACAATATTGTTATATCAATGAGGTTGTTTGATGATTTTAACAGTCAAAACAAAAATGAAGTTCGAGTACTACACAGTGGTCAAAGAGAAATTGCACCTTGGAATGGAGATTTGTTGTTATTACTCAGTGATATAAATTATTATAAAAAACATAATTTTAAGATTATAATTTTTGCAGGGTCAGAAGCTTTTACAGAAAATTTAATTAAAAAATTAAGAGAAAAAAATTTTAATATATCTAGTCATATAGAAGATTTAGAGAAATATTGTATAGTGGTTTCTGATGGGTTTATATCTTCTGGAGTAGAGTATGGCTATGATAATTTGGTTATTATTACCATAGGGAAAACATTGATTAAAACTCATAAACCAAGGAAATTTAGAAAAACTTCTGAACATGTAATAATAAATAATTTAGAAGACCTTTCTTTGGGAGATTATGTGGTACATGTTGACCATGGAATAGGAATTTTTGATGGAATTAGTAAATTAGAGTTAGACTCAGTAGTTAAAGACTATATTAAAATAAAATATGCCGGTGATGATGTTCTATACGTGCCAGTAACTCAATTAGATCTTGTTTCTAAGTATATTGGTAACAAAGAAGATAGAATGTTTAAATTAAATAAGCTTAGCAGTACTGACTGGATTAAAAAAAAGCAAAGGGTTAAAAGTGCAGTTAAAGATATTGCTAAAGATCTGATAAAATTGCAATCTGAACGAATGCAATTAAAAGGTTTTGCTTTTAGCAAAGATACTGATTGGCAGAATCAATTTGAAAGTCAATTTGAATATGAAGAAACAAATGCTCAGTTAAGATGTATTGAAGAAATTAAGAAGGATATGGAAGATTGGCACCCCATGGATAGGCTATTGTGTGGAGATGTGGGTGTTGGAAAAACAGAAGTAGCTTTGAGGATGGCTTTTAAGGCAGTAATGGACAGTAAACAAGTTGCTATTTTAACTCCAACAACAATTTTAAGTTGGCAACATTACAATACAATTATTAATAGGCTAAATGACTTTCCGATAAAAGTTGAGATACTTTCTAGATTCAAAACGCCTAAACAACAAAAAGAAGTAATTAAAAAGCTTAAATCAGGAGAAATAGAAATAGTAGTAGGAACTCATAGATTGCTACAAAGAGATGTGGAATTTAAAGATTTAGGGTTAATAATTATTGATGAAGAGCAAAGATTTGGGGTTGTGGATAAAGAAAAATTCAAACAACTTAAACATAATGTTGATGTCTTGACTTTGTCTGCCACGCCGATACCAAGAACTTTAAACATGGCTATGAGTGGTGTTAAAAATATGTCTGTTATAGATGAAATGCCACAAGATAGATTGCCAATACAAACGTATGTTCTAGAGTATGATGAAAATATTATAACTACAGCTATAGTTAAAGAAATTAACAGAGGTGGTATGGTTTTTTATTTGCATAATAGAGTAGATTCAATTTACCGTACAGCAGATAAAATAACTAAAATGGTTCCTGGAGCTCGTGTTTCTGTAGCTCATGGAAAAATGTCTCAAAATCAACTTACTGAAATATGGCAACAATTACTTGACCATGAAGCAGATGTTTTGGTATGTACAACTATTATAGAAACTGGTATAGATATTCCATTTTGTAATACATTAATTGTTGAAGATGCCGATAAAATGGGGTTAGCTCAGTTACATCAGTTGAGAGGGCGTATTGGCAGATCATATAAAAAAGCATATGCTTATATGACTTTTAATAAGGGTAAAATTTTATCTGAAGTTTCAGCTAAAAGACTAAATGCAATTAAAGAATTTACAAGGTTTGGGGCAGGGTTTAAAATAGCGTTAAGAGATTTAGAAATTAGAGGTGCTGGTAACATACTTGGTTCAGAGCAACATGGGCATATAGATGCTGTAGGATATGATATGTATATTAAATTGCTGTCTGAAGCTGTAGCAGAAGAAAAAGGAGAAACGCCAGACTTTTTGGTTTCTGAACAATGCACAATAGATATTAAGGTAAATGCGTATTTGCCGGAAGATTATGTAGAAGACCTTTCAAACAGAATAGAATTATATAAGAAAATTGCAATGATTAAAACTAAAGATGATTACGATGATTTGATGGATGAGTTAATTGATAGATTTGGAACGCCACCTCAATCGGTCATTGATTTATTAAATGTAAGTTTTTCTAGAAATTTAGCCATTAAAAATAATATTAAAGAAATTTCACAAAAAAATGATGACGTATATATTCATCAAAATGATTTAGACATGAATTTAGCTGAAAAACTAACAAGTAAATATCAAGATAGATTGGTTATTAATTTAAATTCGCAACCATATATAAAAATTAAAATTAATAAAAATGAAAATAGTTTAACAATTATAAAAGACATTTTATCTATATTATGATATAATAAAAATCGGGGGTAAAAAAGTGAAGAGAACAATTACTCTAAAAGATGTTAAACCGGGTGAAACGGCAGTAGTTATAGATATTTTAGGTAAGAGCAACATAAGAAAAAGATTAATAGATATGGGTATTACACCAG